>JANNCA010000255.1:0-7464 GCA_031386075.1 Oligoflexia bacterium | reverse complement strand
GTGGAGTCCATATCTACAGTCATCAGTGAATCCAAACTAATCTGATTGCGAGCCATCTGGGAATGCCATCTTACAAATATTTTCAGTTTTTCTATACGTTCCGCGTCGAAGTCTCTGAGCCAGTCTCCAAACGACTTGGGTGTTGAGACATTTCCAAATCTCTCGAAAATAACTGGGTTGTTCTGAAAATATTCAAAATCGTCTAGGCAGTCATAATGCGCCAGAAATCCTGAAAACAATACGATCGCAAAAGTCTCCGTGTCGTAAGAGGCGTTTCTCACGCGCATCGGCAAGCAATCACAAAATTCCTTGAATAGCGGGCCCTGAATGAAAAGGTCCAGGATCTGACCGCACCCGGCAGTTGCGGTCAGATCCTAGTCGGTGGCCTCGTACCCCATCTCTCTTGATTTGTATTGTATCAGTGCACCATTTTCCACGATGTTTTTTCGTCGTCGTACCAGAAGGCAGGGTCTACAAGATCAGCTCTGAAGATTCGACAAAAAAAGTAGGCCTGCACCTGCTGGGTGCGAGCTATGCCTGCATCAAGTGCCTGCAGTTATTAGATTGTTTAACTTCTTGGGTTTTGAACTTTCAGATTTGGGTTGATATTTTAAATGGAGTCGCAAGTTTGATACTTGGACTTCTCGCTTATAAAACCATTTATGTTCGAGCGATGTCCTGGACGGCAAATTTTATTGGCCGCATATTATGAGCCAACGTGATTCGAGTGGTGATTATGTCTTCAACATTACCATTTGCTTGGCAGGTATCCCCGCCATTGCAGTTAATTTTTCATGTTCTCTATTTTCTGATTGCCCCAATCTGTGCTTTAGGAGCACAGGCTAGGCATATCGTTTTGACCCGTGCTTTACTTCGGAAGTAGGTCCTGAAGACCGATCATAGTTTTACATAACTGGTCGGCTGACACTTTAAATTACAAAAAACGACCTGACCAGAACAAAATTATTTCGCATTAGGATTGATAAATTTAAGTTCCTTTTTACGATTGGCTGGCAGAATTGATTACTAAAAACACTAGATTTTCATAAATAAAAAAAGTAGAAATTTTAAAATAGACACTCAATGAGTGCAAATATAATTTTAATATGAATTAGATTCGTGAGTTATTTCGTTTCTCTATTCGACATATTTGTAGGCGGTTCACTATATTTCTCACCTAGTGCGTTCATTCTAAACGTAGCCTTCACATCTAGCGACGTACGATACTTGTCTAGATTGTGGGCTGGACGACAAATTATCCTGGGATCAATTATCAGAATTTCTGTTTTTAGAAAATCTATCCCAATGCTTCAGATTGTTCTTGCGGCATATAGAATCATGAATGCGTAAGACGCCGTCATTGAGTTTTTGAGAGGCGATATTCGGCTGGTGATTGGAGAAACGATATTTTGTTTATGTCCGGACTACATCGTATTCAAGTTATCTAAAATTTGAGCTAACCCGTGAAAAATTAAATAAAATACAACGATCAAGATAGAGTTTTACTTTGGTGTTTACTGTGCTAATTGTTTTGCTATTTACATTTAAGAAATTTACATAAGAATTCCCATTTGGAAATAGTTCCGTAAAAATTACACTACAATTTATATTTAATATTTTTGCCACCCCTTTCAACTATGACCATTGGATTTACTCTCCGAACATATCTGAAGAGAATTTTAGATATATTGGTGGTCCGCTACTGAAGGGACAACTCCACGATAAATTTCCGAAACAAAGGCAAGTAATCTGGAATTTCTAGCTGAAAGAGTTCATGCACGATCACATAGCCAGGAGCAACCTAGGGAGCCATAATGAGATCTCAAGTAACAATGATTTCAACTGTAAAAGTCAAAACTCAACGTAATAGCTATTTCGGCTTGAATCTGATCGAGCATGTCGAGTTACACCTGCCGCAACCTCGCTATCAGTCATTAATTTGACAAAAATTCACCCCGATGAAATTTTTTTGGTCAAAGTTACTTCTAAAAAAGATAGAATGAGTTGACCGTAGAAAATCTATCTTGAACCAAGAACGGAGAATGGCAATGAGTGAAAACAGTAATAAGATGATGAAGAGTATGACCCTGGGAGGTCTCGCTGCGTTTCTTTTTGTTTTCATGTTCGAGTTAATCGTTCACGGCTTCCTGATGAAGAGTATGTACGATGCAACGAATTCCGTTTGGCGCCCCCAAGCTGAATCCAATAGTGTGGTCATGCTCCTGAGTCAATTCCTATTTTCTATGGCGGTAGCATTTTTTTATCCAATTGTCGGAAATGACAAGGGCTGTAAAAAAGCAATGCCTTTTGGTTCCGGACTCGGATTCGTTATGGCAATGCCCCAGATCGGGACCTTTTCCTATCTGCCTATTCCGATTTCGATTAGTCTTTGCTGGGCAGTGGCTGCTTTTATAAAAGCGTTGGGGAGTACTTATATCGTTGCCAGGGTAATGAATCGATAAAGGACAGGGTATTGGTTGACCTTTTGCCAAGATTTGCGTTGGTTCCTAGTTAATTTATTGTCAAGCGATCGAGAACTCAATGAGTTCACTCACAGAAATATGCAAAAATGTTATAGGCATCAGTAGATTACTCGATGATTGCAGAACAAGACGAAGAAGTCAGGAATGGAGACAAAAATGAAGCTCGGATATACGCTTTTTTATGTAGATGATGTCGAGAAGACCATGAACTTCTATTCATCAGCCTTTGGACTTGAGAAAGGTTTTCTGCATGAAAGTAAACAATACGGCGAAATGATCACTGGCGAGACCAAAATCGGATTTGTGCATCACGATACAGCAGGTTCACATGGATTTGAATATGAGAGGTCTCGTTCTACAAATAAACCCTTCGCTTTTGAAATTGGCCTGATCACAAAGGATGTCGAAGCTGCCTTTAAAAAAGCAGTCAAAGTAGGGGCAGTGTCAATGTGTGCCCCAGTTACCAAACCGTGGGGACAAATAGTCTCTTATGTTCGTGATTGCAACGGATTTCTGGTTGAAATCTGTTCCCCGATGGGTTGAGTTTTGTGAAAGTAATGACAGCCATCGACCCAACGACTCTAGAGAAAATTCCCAACATCGGAAAGTCTATTGCTGATAACTTGAGGTGTATCGGAATTAGAAAGCCGGATCAACTCAAAGGTAAAGATGGAATCAAACTCTATCACAAGCTCAACAAAGTTACGGGCACTCGGCAGGATCCATGTGTTGCCGACACTTTCAAGGCTGCCGTGGATTTCATGAATGGTGATAAGTCTCAGCCTTGGTGGAAGTTCACGACCAAACGCAAACAGTTATTACAGGGTTAAGCCGAACATAGGAAATGACTCCGCAAACCGCCCCTGCCAAACCTTCCTAACTATTGACTCTTATTTCGTCGGAGACCACGACGAATATCAGCAGTCCCCCAGAGGAACGATTCAAGCTGCCCAAGTGTGATTTTAGATTCGTTCATTTTGTTAACTCCTGCTTTTCAAGCCATTCTGCATAGTCATCCAATTTGCCAAGGCTCGTGACCTGGCAGGCATACGTGAGTTCGTGGATTACGCAAGCGGCGCCAGAGAGCGACGGCCTGCTCTGGATGAAATGATCAAGGACGCAAAACAGGGCAAGCTTAAGATTCTCATCATCTCGGGTATTGACTGTCTCGCCAGGGACACTCGCCACCTTTTGAATATCATAAAT
Organism: Oligoflexia bacterium; assembly: GCA_031386075.1. Taxonomy (GTDB): domain Bacteria; phylum Bdellovibrionota; class UBA1018; order UBA1018; family UBA1018; genus CAIYTD01. The sequence continues at coordinate 3,775 of JANNCA010000255.1, read as the reverse complement.
GAACCCAGTCACTATGGAGTTGCAATTATCAGTTTGCGGGAACACATAGATTTCTCAAGCCCGATGGGCCAAGCGACCCTGACCCTATTTGGAGCCGTTGCCCAACTCGAACGCGAGCTAACCCGAGAGAGAATTAGAACAGCACTCCGAGCTAAAAAACTTGTAGCTGAAGCAACTGGGTCTGGTTGGAGATGCGGACGCAAGGCAGTGATCACACCTGTACTCTGCCACAAGATCGCCCAACTACCAGTAAAACACACTTGAAGATATTGGACTGGTCGAACTGGATCCAAATACACTAAAGAAGGTATTGGAATCCTAGTTACCTCATGCTTCTCATTCGCCCTACCCAATCACTTGCAAAGAAACTCAACGTAAAATACGAGGACGGTAACTCTTCGAAGTCCGGACTCTTGCGTGATTTGCGTCGGTCCATAGGATCAAAGGTCTCCTCGACAATTTCCCAGTTTATCGATACCACTCTCTACTCGTCAAGGATCCAGATCTGGAGTGTTAAGAGGCGCCTGAAAAAAGGACCTAAATTAATCCTCAGTTTTCCTAGAATAATTTCTTGAGCAAGTCTTTTAACGCTCGTAAGGAACCCATCCGCGATAGCCGAACACGACGGGCATCCAGCAGTGCAATCAGGTCCGAACATAAAGTTGTAAATAATGAGTTGAGTGCGTCCATGAAATAGATCTAAGGGTGAAGCTTTACCGTGGATGGTATCAAAATAATAGTCCTTGTCAACTTGAACTCAAGGCAATTCTTGCCGCATCAACGTAATCTCGTCGGCACGATAAGTGTATTTTTCTTGGTCATAGTAGCTCCAAAGTTCGGCACACCAAGTGAGGGAGACAGAGCCTTTTTAGGATTTAAATTTCACTCGATCAAATCGCCAACATGAAAATTCTAAGGTGGAGTGGAATTTCTGAAGGTAAAACAAGAACCCTTCCAATTTCACGTGTAGGGGAAATCCCCTGATTTGTGCCTATCAATTTTTTGCTAACACGATAGTTAAAGTTGACACGCCAATTGAAGCTAGATCGTTCTGAAGTCAAAATACCATAACCAGGAATATCAAATTGATGTTTTCCAAACACATTTAGCGTCTTATAAGACGCTAGAACAAAGTCGTTCGCCTCTGGGTTCAAGTGTGCAGACCTCAATCCTGATAGAAGAAAATTAATTCTATATGTATCTTTGCCAACCCACATCCTATATTCACGACTTCCCACTGGACATACTATTCGTCCAACCAACTCATTCTGATCATTTTTAATTACTAGAACTATCTCAGAGGCGGAGCCATCTTGCCTAATACTGAAAATCAAATCTGATCTCTTTAAATTTTTTTGATCGGCACGTTTAGCAACACCTTCCCAGACTTGATCTGCTGTGAGATTAAGATTTTTTTCTAAAAAGATCTTGCGATACCTTAGGGAGAAATAAATGACGAATAAAAATCCAAATAGAACAGCACATAGTAAGTAGGCGAGACAAGTTGGACCATAACACATATACTTGAACGATATCTTGTTTCGCTGGAAATGGTCAAAATAAAACAAGGATGTATTATGAAATATTAAATTATAGAATATGAAAAAATTGATTCGTCCGAATTTTTTTTGAACCGATCAGTTTAATGCATCGTCAAAGCCAGGTCTCCCGCGCTGACTTAAATGGCCAAAAAATCAGCCTTTTATGTGAGTATGTAGCTCTTCTTCAAGTTCATGGATCTGCCGAACCTAATCAAGCGTAACACCTTCAGTACCAGCAATCTATTCATTACGCTCATTGCGGGTCCGCCCATCCAACTGAACTTTCCATCTATAAATCTGGCCTCGTACCAGTTCTTCGCATTTGGCCAGGCCGTTTGTCGTGATCTCGCCCCAAAGATACTCCTGGACGATCCGGCGTCTATATTCGAGATCGTACTGTTTTCTAGACTCCATAGGACTGCTCATGTGAGCCTCTCTCTATCACAATCCGTTTGGATTGCTTAAAAGGCCGGGTCACCACTATCCGATCAACTCACGCTCTCTAGTCCACCGCCCGCAGTACATGCATGTGAGTAACTATTGAAAATCGGCATTTAAAGATCTACAGAATTTCAAAACGGCGCTGAGATCGTGAGGGATTGAACCACTTAACCAAGTATTGATAACGGCAACATTGAACTCTGCTATTTCAGCGGCAGCACTTTGAGTAAAAGATCGTTCCTCTAGCAACTTTTAAAAATTTGAAGCAAAAGGAGACTCCATTTTTTTCATGGTTGGCTTTTATTTTTAAGTCATACGTTTGCATGATCGGTATATTTTAAAAGTCCATAAGATGCTTTTTTACATCTCGACACTATGTCTTATTTATGAGACATTAAGTATAATACCCCTATCGAGACCAATGCCAAGCATCAGAAAAAGCGTTCATGAGTTAAGATTTAGAGATCGCGCCGGTATCTGCCGCATTCTCTATTTCATAGCAGGAGCCGGAGTTATTCACTTACTGTATGGCTTCACTAAAAAGACGCAGCAGATTCCGCTTTAGAACATTGAAATAGCAAAAAGAAGATTACGAGAGGTAAAACGATGAAAAAGGCAACCGGTTCTGAATTAGCCAAACAACTAGGAATTTCCCAATCGAGAGGGATGCAAGCAGTGATTAAAGCACAGCTCATTGCCGCTATTTTGAAAAATGCCAAGAGTGAGGGACTCACCCATGAAGAACTAGCAAAACGCTCGGGACTTCCTAGAAGTGCTGTAACTGGGATTTTATCCGGTAGCCTTCAAAAGTTAACAATCGACAGAATTCTTAAACTTCTTGAAGCATCAAATTTAGTCGTTGAAGTAAAAGTGACCTAACCTATCAAACACTTTTCATTCGAGCAATTTATTTTAGAGACTGGAGGAATCAATATTTAACTTAAATCTCTGCCCAAACTGTGTTCAAGAGACATATGAGATGTGTACTCTCGGTGAGGATTTGCACTTTCGCGAATGCCCCAGGTGTCTATTCCACCCAAAAGACTCTAATGAGAAAAAAATATTTCTCCCAAAACTTTCAACAAAGTTGATCTATCATGACCAATCAATCTTAAGCAACATGATGAAGTCCCTAAGTCCAAAATCAGGAAAATTAGATAAACTTCCGAGTATCTACCGTGAAATTTTCTTGAAGCTCGATCGCTTGTCTAAACTTCAAATTATTCTCTGCTCAGATTCTTTGATTCACTAGAGAAATTCTCTTCCATCAGAACATGGGGAAGCTCTACAACGTATTTGTGAGCTTTTGTCATCTCTGTTCAAAAACTGGAAGCAACAGCCAGAGAAACGATTTCAAGATTGGTTCCTAAAAATCCGTGCTGAACTGCTTGCTGGAGAAGAAGCAAGATACACAAGTTCCTTAGTTTTATCTAACAGGTTTGGGAACAAGTGAAGACGAAGCAAAAAATAAGGCCGCCCTCTTTTTTGGATTGGAATACGCAAAAAAAATCCCTCGCAGGAAAATTGTGGCCGCACTCATGGCTCATTTGGCCCATAAAGTGAGCTGAAGCACAATGTCGGATCCAAAGGACAAAAGAGTCTACAATGATTGATCAGCACTTGCTCTGGCTCTTCCATATTGTCAGCTAATTGTAGTCGATGCTGCTAATGCCGGCATCATCCGTGAACTACCTAAGAGTACACTTTCTTTTCCATGTAGGGTCGTTTCTTCTAAAATGAAGGAGTTAAGTATATTCAAATCTTTTTTAGATAGATTGGATCAATCAGTATCC
>JANNCA010000251.1:0-4279 GCA_031386075.1 Oligoflexia bacterium | reverse complement strand
TCGATTCTCCGTGGGGTCACCTTTTAGAGCTAGCACGAGAAGGCTCTATGTTTAAGTAGATTTGTCAGTTGTGGAAATTGAGACCTTTTGAGAGTCGAACTTATTTAGATATAATCACTCTATAAATCATGTCATTCTTCTGGATAGTAGCAATAATTGTAGTCGTTTGGTGGCTAGCCAGTAGATCAAAAAAAGTTGAATCTAGGCCTCTTCCCGTGGAGGCAGACAAAGCAAATCTTGACGTAGAACCGGAAACAATAATCACTGAGGAAGATATTTTTAAGGCACAATCTTGGTTCGATAAAAAACTTCAAGAAGAAATAAACTTTCCAGATGCGATAGAGGGTTACCCGATTTATATCTACAAAAACTTAGTTACAGTTTGGTATAAAAAACTTGCAGCTGAAAATCGCTACGACGACAAAATGACTCAGAAACTTAGATCTGACTTTCTTGATTACATACGCGCAATGCAACACCGAGCTTCAAGTGGATATTTGTTTACTGATTCTCCAGATAAAGAAGTTTCTAGTCGTCACGGCGAAAAAATGGCTACAGCTAATAAAAAAGCAGTTGCGATTGAAGATGCTTTTGCTGCCGCAATTGGCGATGAAGCTATTGCAGAATTAAAACATTTTAGAAATATAAAAGCTGATTTTAGTAAGTTCGACAAATACGGCAATCTAGCCCCTAAAGGCTTTGAGTATGACGATGAAGGAGAACTACAGCCAAGAAAGAAAAGTGAATAACCAAAGAAATTAATATGCAACTCTCTAAAACCAACTTCCTGACCTGCCTTGATTGCAATAAAAATGCTTGGCTAAAGATACATAAGCCAGACATATATAAAAAGTACCCACTCTCTTCTTTTGAGCTTAATATTATCGATACTGGCAACAAAATTGATGAGCTTGCTCGCGGACTCTTTCCTAGCGGCACGTTAGTCGAATCTCGTGAGGACATGGAACTTACTAAAAAACTCATGGCAGAAAAAACGCCAGTACTATACCAACCAGTTTTTTCAACTGAAAAGTTCATTACGGCTTCAGATATATTGGTTTGGAATACAGTCTCAAATTTGTATGACGTTTATGAAGTTAAATCCTCGACCGCTTCCGAAGAAGGAGGTGGACGGAAAACTGATGAATATCTCATTGACTTGGCGTTTCAAAAGAATGTTTTAAATGATTTAGGAGTCAATGTTGGTACTCTTAATTTAATTAGAATCAACAAAGAGTATACCCGACTTGGAGATATTAATTTAAAAGAACTATTTCTAATTGAAAATCTTACCGACCAAGTCAATGAAAAACTCGAAGAAGTAAAAGATCATATGGACGGTGCGTATGAATTCTTGTCTAAAGGAATTGAGCCTAGTGGGTTTTGCGACTGTATCCTAAAAGGCTGGAATTCTCATTGCACGACTTCCAAATATTCAAATATTGAATTGCCAGAGTATCCTGTCCACAGGATCGCTCGTATACATAAGAAAAAGCTAACGGATTTGGTAGATGGTGGTATTTTGAGTATTCACGATGTCCCCGAAAGCTTTGATTTATCTGAAAACCAACGCAGACAGGTCGATACGGCTCAATCAGGAAAAGAGTATATAGACAGTGCGGGAATTTCAGAATTTTTAAAAACAATGAAGTACCCGCTTGCTTTTCTAGACTATGAGACATACCCCTCTGCAATCCCTAAATTTTCTGGATACAGTCCGTATCAACAAATTCCATTTCAATTCTCTCTTCATGTCATTGAATCAGCAGGAAGTGAAGTGACCCACGATGACTTTCTTTATACTGGCAAAGGTTGTCCTGACGAAGAGTTTGCTTTGGCGTTACAAAAGTACCTGCCTAAAACTGGAAGTGTAGTTGTATGGAATCAGAAATTTGAGAAAGGTATCAATGAGCAGGTGGGAAAACACTTAGCTAATTACTCCGATTTCATGAAAGAGGTTAACGGACGAGTGGTCGATCTCATGGTTCCATTTTTTGGAAAAACTACAATGTACGATCACCCAGCATTCAAAGGTAGTGCTTCTATTAAGTATGTCCTGCCGCCATTAGTTCCTCATTTATCCTATATGAAAATGCACATCCAAGAAGGCGGCGCGGCGGCGGACACATGGAATCGTATAGTATCGGATGAATATTCAGATGAGGATAAAGAAATTAAAGTACAGGCTCTTAAGGATTACTGCGAGCTTGATACTTTAGCCATGGTGGAGATTTGGAGGGTACTAAATGCAAATTCTTAAGCCAGTGGCCGTTGATTAAATTTGAGGATTAATTTTAAGCTCCTCCAATTTTGTCCATAGAGAATCCAATGCCTTTTCTTTGTGTCGGTAAAATGAACTACCTGTAAGTCTCCAGAATTTCCAACCTGATCTTTCAAGTATTTGCTGTCTGTCGATATCTTCTTGCCATTTCTCAATAGCATTATGATATTTGTCGCCGTCACACTCTATCGCAAGCTTTGAATTTTCACCTTGGACAACCAAGTCAATCCGGTAACCAGCTACTTCCCATTGGGGTATAACTTTATATCCTTTATTAATCAGAATTTCGGCAACTTCATATTCAAATTCAGAAGCACGCCCTCTTTCAACTTCTTCTCGAATTCTTTGCAATCCGGATTTCCTTTCTTCTGTCTTATGATTATAGAACCAGTCGATTATCATTTTTCTCAAATCGTCTGGGTTTTGGAGCTTATCCTTTGGTATTGAGTGGAAAAGCATCATTTTATTTCTTGCTCGAGACATGGCAACATTGGTTCGTTGCTTATTTTCCTTTTTGTTAATTGTGTAGGGCATTATATTTGCGTCTGGATTTTCTTGGTCGCAACCCTTAACCATCGAAATCAGAATAATGTCTCGCTCGTCTCCTTGGAAAATATATGGGTCTCCGCAAATGATTCCTCTTTTCTCAATTTCCTTAGATGAAATCTTTTCACTTATGAGCTTTGTAATATATTTTGACTGGTCTTTCCCCAAAAGTGATATTACTCCGAATGTGACTGGGCGGGTTATTCCGTCTTCAATGGTTTCTTTATACTTTTCATCACTCAACATTTTTTGGAGTTCTTCGACTATCCTTTCCGCCTCTGGCTGGTTTACTTGACCATTAGTCTCCTCGTACCCATTTTCAATAAAAATTGGCTCTAGGACTGGGTCAAGCCTGTCTTTAGGCAACTGGTCACGCAGAATTTTTAATCTGCCACTGTAAGACAGCCCATTGCTGAAACCGATCAATTCTTCTATACATCTAAAATGCTCAGTCAAAGTGACAATATCAGTCATTTTTATTTTAGCTATGTCGAACAAGCTTGATGTTGTGGAAAAGTGAACACTGTTGGGTATTTCAGACATGTGGCGAGCAATGAGGTCAGCGACAACGCTCTGCACCGTAAAGGACGTAGGGCTTACTTGCTCGTCATCTCCCACGACCAGCAGTTTTTTACCCAAATAAGCGATATTGAGACCTCTGGTATCAACCTGACTTGCTTCGTCAAATATAACAACATCAAACATTCCGGCTTTTGGGTTTGGGAAGAGTTGATGAATCATGTTCATTGGCATAATCCAGACAGGAACAGCACCTTTGCCTATCTCGAGAGCGGCGCGCGCGTTACGCATGTGTGTGGAGGCATATTTGCCACTACCCATGCCATATTGCCTCATACTTAGGGCAAAAGCCGATAATGCCTCTCTCTGCTCCTTTGAGACCCTATTTTTAAGGTGAATCCACGATCCTATCTCAATTAAATCCTTTATAAGGTCTTTTTCTTGATTTTTTAAAATATGGAGATCTTTACTAATCTTTGAGATAGAATCACCATCATGTAAATAATCTAGCCAAGAAATAAGTTTTTTCCATTTAAAGTTTTTGGGCAAATCAATATGAACAGATTCACCCAGCTTTATTTTTGATTTGATGAGCGTAGCAGTCTTAGGAATAATTTCTTTCAGCTTGGCCGTCAGCGAAGCAAGCTCATCTGATTTATTCTGCTCTGAGATTAAGTCAGGAATTTGTAGATAAAAATTACTAATTTTATCAATATCACTACTTGTTTCTAGATTCGTGAGGAATTCAGCCACATCTTTCTGGTTGCGACTACTTTGCTGTAATTCTTTTACTGCTTCGCAAAAAACATCCTCTTTAAGGTTAAAGTACTCTAGACAAAGTTTCTTGCGATCATTAATTAAAATCAATTTACCCTTGATTTCCATAATCGAATCAAACTCCTTTCGGTCTATACACTTTTTTAATTCAACGAC
>JANNCA010000370.1:0-11901 GCA_031386075.1 Oligoflexia bacterium | reverse complement strand
CCGATGTATCCCGCAAGTCCATGGTGCTACCCGGGATGTGTTGAAATTTGTTCGGCAGTCCCTTGAGAGAGAGGTGAATTCAGTGACGGACAATCCGTTGGTATTCCCATCCGAAAAGAAGATACTGAGCGGTGGGAATTTTCACGGTCAAATCATTGCGATTGCAATGGATTGTCTTGCGATCGCAGTAGCAGAATTAGCAAATATTTCTGAACAAAGAATTCAGAAATTAATCAATCCAGCTTTTTCAGATTTACCCGCTTTTTTGACTTTAAATGGAGGCCTGAATAGCGGTTTTATGATTGTACAAGTTGCTGCTGCCAGTATTGTTTCTGAAAATAAGACACTTTGTCATCCAGCGAGTGTAGATTCGATTCCGACTTCGGCCGATAAAGAGGACCATGTGAGTATGGGGGCTTGGGCGGCTCGAAAAGCAATGAGAGTTCTTTTGAATTCTAGACGAGTAGTTTGTATGGAATTACTTGCTGGAGCACAAGGCCTTGAACTTTTGCGACCGCTTAAAAGTTCAGTTGCTCTTGAGAAAGTGCTTTTCTTGATTAGGGAACAAATCAGTAAGTTAGAAGAAGATCGTGTATTTTCTGAAGATTTTATTCAAATGGAAAATTTGGTCCAGACAGCTAAAATGAAACAACTTTTAAAAGAATATTTTTAATTTGTGGGAGAACTCATGACGAGTGGGCGAAGAATCGTTAGGGCAAATCGTGGAACTGAACTGGAGTGTTTGGGCTGGTCACAAGAAGCAGCACTCAGGATGCTGATGAATAATTTAGATCCAAACGTGGCAGAAAGACCCGAGGATTTAGTCGTTTATGGTGGGAATGGACGAGCGGCCAGAAACTGGGAGTGCTTTGACTCAATTGTCAGGTGCCTGAAGGAACTAAAAAATGACCAAACCCTTCTGATACAAAGTGGGAAACCCGTGGGAGTGATGCCCACTCACCCACTGGCTCCGCGTGTTCTGATCTCGAATACTATGTTAGTTCCCAAGTGGGCTACTTGGGACGACTTTCGATCACTCGAGGCCCAAGGGCTGATGATGTATGGCCAAATGACGGCTGGTTCCTGGATCTATATTGGAACTCAAGGTATCGTTCAAGGAACTTATGAAACTTTTGCAGAAGCTGGGCGGCAGCATTTTAAGGGTGATCTATCGGGGAGAGTGATTTTGACTGCTGGGTTAGGCGGAATGGGGGGGGCACAACCCTTAGCCGCATCCATGGCGGGTGCGGTTTCTTTGAGTATTGAAATTGACCCCAGCCGCGTACAGCGGCGCCTAGCAACGGGTTATTTAGACGTCGTTGCAGACTCACTAGATGATGCGGTTAGAAAGGTAAACGTCGCAAAAGGCGAGCGGCGGGGGCTGAGTATTGGGTTAGTAGGAAATGCCTCAGAAATTCATTGGGATTTATTGTATCGTGGCTTTATTCCGGATCTTATGACGGATCAAACGAGTGCGCATGATGAGTTATTAGGGTATGTCCCGGCAGGGCTGTCTTTAGAAGACGCAGTGAAGTTGCGGCAAGAAAATTCGGTTGAATATATTTCCCGTTCTATTGCCAGTATGGGTAGACATGTTGAAGCCATGTTGGAGTTTAAAAAGAGGGGTGTTCAGGTTTTCGACTATGGAAATAATATTCGGGCTCAGGCTGTGAAGGCGGGCGTAGGGAATGCATTTGATATCCCTGGTTTTGTGCCAGCATACATTCGCCCTCAATTTTGTGAGGGTAGAGGGCCTTTTCGTTGGGTCGCACTCTCCGGTGATCCATTGGATATTCGTGTGACAGATCAAGCACTTTTGGAGCTATTTCCAGAAGACTTGGGTTTGGCGAAATGGTTAGCTATGGCAGAAGAACGAATTCAATTTCAAGGGCTTCCAGCTCGAATTTGTTGGCTAGGCTATGGCCAGAGGGAGAAGGCTGGGCTCCTATTCAATGATCTTGTAAAAAAGGGAAAGGTTAAAGCGCCTTTGGTGATTGGGCGGGATCACTTGGACTGTGGATCTGTAGCTTCGCCTTATCGGGAGACAGAAAATATGAAGGATGGCTCAGATGCTGTAGCGGATTGGCCTATTTTGAATGCGCTAGTGAACGCTGTCAATGGAGCGTCTTGGGTCAGCGTTCATCAGGGGGGTGGAGTCGGCATGGGTTATTCCATTCACTCGGGAATGGTAGTCGTCGCCGATGGAACAGCGGATGCCGATTGGAGGCTGACGCGGGTTTTAAACTCTGATCCAGGAATGGGAATTCTCCGGCATGCGGATGCCGGATACGATGTTGCTAGTAAAATCGGTACAACCACTTTCGAGCAGAGGGGCGGCAAAATCCCCATGCAACGAGGCTAAAGTGTTTAAGGCTTGGGTACACGCAAGTGAGATCCTGACAGGGAGGGGTGTACGAAAAAAAGACGGCCGTAAAATAAAAGAGGAAGACTTAGGTAGAATTCCTGATGGGGCCATAGTTTGTAGTCTCAAAAAAATTGGAAAGCGAACGGTACCTGATCGGATTGAGTGGGTTGGCCCAACGTCTTCATTGCCTAAAAAATGGGGGGTCGAAGAGATTGAAACAGTAGATCTTCAAAATAGGCGAGCCCTCATTCCAGGCCTAGTCGACTGCCATACCCACCTTATTTTCGCGGGAGATCGATCTGAGGAATTTGCTGCCCGTTGTGCGGGGGCTACCTATCAAGAGATTGCAAGGCAGGGGGGGGGCATTCAGCGGACGGTTGCAGCGACCCGGGATGCCACATCGAAGGATCTTGAGAGACTGGCATCTCAGCGCCTCAGGGAAGCAGATTCGTTCGGGGTCAGAACTTTGGAAATTAAAAGTGGCTATGGGCTTTCGTTGGAATCTGAGCTGAAAATTCTTCAGGTGATTCCTCGACTACGACAGAAGTTTCCACAGATGAAGATTAAGTCAACGTTTTTAGGGGCCCATGCTTTTCCCTCAGACTTGAGCCGGCAAGCCTATTTAGATGAGTTGATTTATAAGATGCTCCCCGAGGTTGCTCGTCTTAGACTGGCTGATAGCTGTGATGTTTTTGTTGATGACGGGTACTTCACCACCGATGAGGCTCGCCAAATTCTGAGCTATGCAAAAGAACTCGGACTGAAAATTAAAATTCATGCAGATGAACTCGGAAACACAGAGTCGGCTGCGCTTGCCGTGGAGATGGAGGCACTTTCTGCAGATCACTTGCTCAAGATTTCCGATCAAGGGATTCAAAAGCTTGCAAATTCGAGCACTGTAGCGGTCTTACTTCCTGGTACCGCATTTTATTTAAAAGCCGCGCACGCCCCGGCCCGCAGACTGATTGAGGCAGGTGCTGTAGTTGCTTTGGCAACCGACTTTAATCCAGGAACTTGTATGTGTCTTTCCCTTCCAGCAATGATGACGTTAGCAGGGCTCTACTTGAGCATGAGTCCTGCTGAGATTTTTGCCTCAGTCACTTATAATGGAGCGAAAGCATTAGGACTAGCAAACCAGACAGGGACTCTTGAACCAGGAAAAGATGCCGACTTTGCAGTTCTGCCTTTTGCGAAATTTGAGGAGATGTACTATCGATTCGGCTGGTCTCCATCATTTTTTTAGAGGAGGTGATTTTCTTTTTCTAGGAGCAAGAGGCTTATAAGATACGTACTTATGAAATATCCAATAGGTAGAAATCGCCATCATGAAACCAGTCACAACATCGATGAGGTAGTGCTGTTTTGTTGTCAGAGTTGAAAGTGCAATCGCGGTTCCCCAGATAAAGAAAAAGGGGAATTTTTTTTTCTGATCATCTAAGAAAATGAAAGTAGACAAATAAACGCTACTGACATGGAGACTCGGGCAGCAGTTGGCTGGAGTATCGGTTTCTCTAAGTCGAGAGAATGCAAAGTGAGTTATTTTCTCTAAATCATCTGGGAGTGGGAAAAGTTCCCGAGGGTAGGTTGTGGGCCAGAGCCAGAATATAAGTACACTGACACTTTGCAAAAAAAGGAATGAGTAACAGTATTTGTTTAAATTAACCATATCCTTACAAGTGACGTATACAACTGCAAAAAAAACATATTCGCTGATGTAAATCCAAACTGTGTAAGGCAGGAACGGAACCATGACGTCGAACCAAGACATGGGAAGCATTTGAAGTGGGAAAATGTGGATCCAATTCGAGGCTAAGTACATCAAGATTCCAAATAGGTACATTGCGGCGCCAATAGGGTATTTATATTCCCGAGTCATAAACAGGGGTAAATGCCAATTGGCAAGGAAAGTCCGAATTTGAGCAGATGAGTGAGTAATCATCCAGCTAACCACCGTTCAAGCTGTCCTTGCATGGTGGGGGAGTTCCAGTTGAATTCTCCGTCTTTGATGTAGAGTACTTTTCTGTGTCGATCGAAAATAACGGTTAGGGGAATGGCACGTACGTCAAAGAATTCCGAGGTCTTACCGTCTTGGTCTTTGAATATTGGAAACTCTATTTTGAACTGTTTGACAGTCCTTGGTACCACTACTTCTGAATTTTCATCTAGATTAATTCCCAACACTTCAAAACCTTGATCCTTAAATTTATTTCTGAGTTGAACGATTGACGGCATTTCTATCATACAGGCTTCGCACCATGTAGCCCAAAAGGTGACCATTAGGATTTTTGCGTTTATTTCTGAGAGACGGCTGACGGTTCCGTTCAAGTGGAATAGGGTCATATCCGGCAAAATTTTGTCAATTTCGATTTCTGCACGCTCGATTGAAGTGTCGATATGGCTAAATTGGGCTTTAATTGTGTAAAGGGTCCCTATGACTGCCAATAATAAGACGGCAAGTGGGATTGAGATTTTGAGTAATGATTTATGTTTTGATTTTCTAGAAGTTGTCATTATGCTTCATTATACCTTACAATGAGAAAGATGAGGAAAGCTTTCTACTGCTTGCAGCAGCTCATTTTTGAGGAAAGCGGCCAGGCTATGGTAGAATACATTCTCATGTTGATGGTGGCACTTTCCTTGGTAGCACTGATTGGGTCATCATTTCGAAAAATGTTAATGAAACTTTGGGGTTTTTATATTCAGCAGATATCTGCTGCATGCCCGGGATGCACTCCAAATCCAATCTATCGATTCCATTAGTCAAACGTAAATTTTGGATCGGTTCCTGTTGACTCCGGGTGCGGGGATCTAAAGTCGCAACAGGAAGATCCAGAATTTACTACAGCCCCAAAAGGACTTGATTCAGGCTAAATGATGTCCTTTTGAATAGGTTAGATAAATTTCACCTCCCACCACTCGACATTGCATGAGTTTTAAGTTGAGAATATTTTTTGGATTAAATCCGGCGCCATCTACGAGAGTGGGCGCATTCAGACCTCCAATAATTTTTGGGGTCAGCGTCACATGGTATTCATCAATTAAGTTGAGGCTTGCGAAGTCCCACATGACTCCTCCTCCTCCTTCTATTAATAGTCTCCGGATCCCTTTTTGTTCGAGAAAGTCTATAATTTGCAGGGCTAGGGGTGATTTCAATGATGGTTTTTTCAATACACATATTTCGGATGAACCTGAATATTTTTTAATTCGACTTGGAGGAGTGAGGTGGCTGACGATGAGGATTCGCGAGAGTCCTTTTTTTTTAAAAAATTCCCAGTGGGGAGAAATTCCCTCGAGGTTTGAACTCAAGATAATATTAATTGGCTGCCTAGTTTTTCCTGAAATAGTCGATGGCTTGCGATAACAACGGAAAGTAGCTGCGCCGATGAGAAGAGCATCGCAATGAGAACGAAGGATTTGCATTTCTTTTTTGTCTTCTTTTGTTCCAAGAGAAAAAAAGCTTCTATCGTGGGTAGCAATTTTCCCATCCAGACTGATTGCTAGATTTGAAAAAATAAACATAGTGGGATGTCTCTACACCAAAATTTTGTATTGAAGGGCAATAAAAAAAATTTCTTTGCTTTCTTTTCGGGTGCTTTTAGGACGGAGAACTTCCACTTTTGCGAAGGATTCTTTTAAAGATGCACGGAAACTTTCGAAATCTTCACTGTGAAAGAGTTTACAGACGAATGTGCCTCGGGGTTTTAGAAATTTCTTTGATACATCTAATGCCAAGGTGCAGAGCTCGAGAGAGCGAGATTGATCGGTTACCCGAATTCCTGTTGTTTTGGGAGCCATATCGGACAAGACTACGTCAAACGGGGACGTCATGCCAGTGGCTCGGGTGACTTCCTCGAGTTGAAGTTGTCTCATGTCAGCCGTAATAAAGATTGCATTGCTGAGCGACAACTTAATAGGTTGTAGGTCAATTCCCAGAACTTTCCCTTGGGGACCAATTTTTTTAGAAGCATACTGAGACCAAGAGCCAGGTGCAGCACCTAAGTCTAGAATATTATAGCCAGTTTTTAGAATTTTAAATCGATCGTCAATCTCTTGGAGTTTAAAAACTGACCGAGCCACATAATTTTCGGCTTTAGCTTTTTGAAAATAATAATCTTTTGGATTGTAAGCCACAAATGAATCTACCTTTAATCCTGCCCTTAATAAAGAAACTTACCAAAATACTTAGTACTTTCACCTAGCACATAGGAAGCGATCAGGTCTTGGTCGCCAGGAGGTAAAGACTTAAAAGCCACCCCCACCTTGATGTTGTGTTTGGGGTCATGGAGTACATTGACGTGCCGGATTTCAGCGTCTACCTGAATGAGTTTTCGATGAAGTGTAAATTTTAGATTTTTCAATTCTATACCTTCTGGATAGATCGCTTTGTCCACTTCTGGAGTGGCAAAGGCGAGCCCTCCAGCGCTAATGTCAATTGTCTTCTTACTGAGTGTTACTTCTGGAAAAAGGGGATCTTGATATTCGATCCTTAAAACATAGGCATCCGGGATTCTAAACCGAGCATTTTTGCGACGTTGAATTTTATAAACCGGATTTGGAATTCTGAATTTTAATCCCGTGGAGGTGATTTCGACAAACACAGTTTTAAAAAAAATTTGTGCAGTCGGTAGTGAAATGTTCATAATGCACTCGCCGTTAAGTTTAGCCATTTCTTCGTTGAATGGGTTAAGGTCAAAATCCTTTGGAATATGTGCATAAAAAACATGGTCAATCTGACTGAGTAACGCCATATGGGTATGGATCACATCGGTTTGTCCTCGAGTCCAAAGGATGATCGAGGCTAAAACTTTAGAGCTCTCCATCATGTAGCGGAGAATCTCCTGAGTATCGTCGATAGGCTTTAATTCGCTAAAGGGTGAAGTTTCCTCAGACAATGGTTACCTTCCTGAGTAAATCCATATCTTGAAGTGCCTTTCCTGAGCCGCGGACTACACAGGTTAATGGGTCTTCGGCAAGAGCCACGGGTAATCCTGTCTTCTCTTTAATGAGGATGTCCAAGTTCGCCAAGAGTGCGCCACCTCCCGCAAGGATAATCCCGTTGTCAACTATGTCAGCAGCTAGCTCTGGAGGAGTACGTTCGAGCGCAGTTTTTATGGTATCAACGACAGCAGAAACAGGCTCGGCGAGGGCATCACGTATTTCTTCGGAATTCACCTCAATGGTTTTAGGGGCTCCACTGATTAAATCTCGGCCTTTGACTTCATAAGTTTTTTCTTCTTCGAAAGGATAAGCGCAACCAATGGAGAGTTTGATCTGTTCAGCAGTCCTTTCGCCGATCAGCAAGGAGTACTTCCGTTTAATGTAGTTGACGATGGCATCATCAAATTTGTCGCCGGCTACTCGAACAGATTTGGAATACACGATGCCGCCTAACGAAATAACAGCGACTTCGGTGGTTCCTCCTCCGATGTCAACGATCATATTCCCACTCGGTTCACGAATGGGTAAACCTGCTCCGAGGGCAGCTGCCATGGGTTCTTCAATTAAATAAACCTCGCGGGCACCTGCAGATTGAGCAGATTCTTTAACGGCCCTTTTCTCGACCTGGGTAATTCCAAACGGGATGCAGATTATAATCCTAGGTCTTATGAAAGTTCGGCGTTCATTTGATTTATGGATAAAATACTTGAGCATAGACTGTGTGACTTCGAAATCTGCGATGACTCCGTCTTTCAGGGGGCGAATGGCCTGGATTGAGCCGGGTGTTCTCCCTAACATGTCTTTTGCTTCTTTACCAACAGCGAGGACTCGTGTTTGTCCTCTTGAGTTTCGATGGATAGCGACTACTGAAGGCTCATTGATAATGATTCCACGATCTTTGGCATAAACGAGAGTGTTCGCAGTGCCTAAATCAATTGCTAAATCGTTTGTGAAAAAATCTAGAAATTTCTTTAACATGAATAGCTCACCACTTGTAATGTCGAATGTGCTCGCCCCTCTCGGCAATCTCACTCATTGATTTAATGCCGACTTCTAAATGCAGATCCGTGAATTGTCGAAATACCGCTTTTGCTGACTTCTTCGTCTTGATTCCTCCTCTTTTCAAAGGAAGATCCGAGACGAGGAGTAATGCCCCAATCGGCACTTTACTCGCGAACCCTGCAATAAAGAGAGTCGCAGATTCCATTTCAATAGCCAAGGCACGTTCTTCGTAAAGCTGTGCCTTAAATTTTTCGTCAAATTCCCAGAATCGATAATCTGTAGTATGAACGACTCCAGTCCGATAATCCATCTCCTTTTCTACAAGAATTTGGGAAACGAATTTTTGAATTTTGAAAGTAGGCAAAGCCGGGACCTGAGAGGGCATAAAATGCCGCGACGCGCCTTCATCCCGAATGGCCGCTGTAGGGAGTACAAAGTCGCCTACCTTGAGCGATCTATGAAGGCCTCCGCACATACCCAGAAGAAGGACGGCTTTAGGGTCAATAGTCGCTAAGAGTTCTATAATGAGTGCTGCAGTCGGGGAGCCAATCGAAAAGTCTACAATGGAGACCCCTGTTTTGGTGCTGTGTACCACTCCCATGGCAGATCCCTGGGTGCGAACATCTCCGCATTGATTATGAAATCTCTCCAGGTAGTAGTCAAAATTAGTGAGAATAATCTGTTTTCCAAAAGCTTCAGGGGCGCTGCCTGTGTAGCGCTCTAACATATCTCGAGCTATGCTGTGTTTGTGGCGATTCGTATAGATTCGATTATTATTAGGAATAATAAAGGGATTGGGTGGGAATCCCGACATGTTGAGGTCAATTGATCTTTTGCGTTGCACCTGCTCAGCTTACAGTTTGCGATTCTTACAAACAAGAGCATACTAGTGATTTATCAGGTGTAGGATTAAAATTAACTGTGGCACTCAGAATTTCTAGAGGGATTCCTAGAGGAGTTCAAAGACGCGAATTTTGGATACTCCTAGTGATTTTTCTGGGGGTGGTCTTTTCTACTTTATTGATCAGTTATCGAGCCTTTCGCAACCACTTGCCGTCCGTTAGGGTGCTGCGCTCTCAATATCCTGTGGTAGATTATCAGGGGGCGTCTGTCCCCACCCAAATGCATTGGGCTAAGATCCGGCCACACGGGTGGGTGAAGATCTCTAGAATTTCAAAGATTGCAGTGGCTGCCATTGTGGTGAGTGAAGACTGGGCTTTTTATCAGCATAAGGGCTACGATCTGAATCAGATTACGGAAGCTTTTAAGTTGGATCTCAAGAGAAGGCGTTTTGCTCGAGGAGCTAGCACCATTACCCAGCAAGTAGTTAAGAATCTGTTTTTAGGGCAAGAAAAGAGCCTTGGGAGAAAAATAAAAGAGGTAGTACTTTCGGTTCAGCTTGAAGAAACTTTAAAAAAGTCAGAAATTCTAGAAATTTATCTAAATATTGCAGAATGGGGGGAAGGGCTTTTTGGCGTGGGCGCCGCCGCTCAATTTTATTTCAAAAAAGATCCCTCAGACCTCACTGCGAAGGAGGGGGCATTTTTAGCTATGCTCCTTCCAAGTCCGAAGCGTTATAGTCGGTCATTTTTTAAAAGGCGGTTGACTCATTATGCCCAAGAAACGGTCCAGTCTATTTTAGATAAAATGGTACAGGCAGGGTATCTTTCTGAGGAGTCACGTCAGGGTTTAGAGTTTCTCCCCTTGTCTTTTGAGAGGTAAGGTCGGAAGGTAAAGTCGAGAAGTAAAATCAAAGTTATTTTTATTGGAAAAACATTGACACCTTCTTGATTTTTAAGGAGAATTTAATGTATGAAGAAGTTAAAAACTGCTCAGGTTCGCACTGTTTTAGTAGGTGCCTCTATTTTGTGTTTTGTAATCGCTCTCTGGGCGGTTAAAAAACCTTCTTCTGCGGTAGACGCTCATCGGGGAAAGATTTCCATTTTAAGTAAAGAACAAGTGGTCGAGGCTCTAGGGCCTTCCCTGGCGGCTTACCAGTTTCCTGCTGAGGTGAATGTCTCGGCCGATGTAAAGAATAAAATTCACGGTAAGGTTCAGTACTCCTTCGATCACAAACTTCAAAAAGTGATGGAAAATTTATTTCGTACTTATAATCCAGACTATGGAGCATTTGTTGCTCTCGATGCCTATACCGGCAAAATACTTTCGATGGTGAGTTATTCTCGGTCAAAAAACATTCCCTACAACATAACTTTACATGCTTCATTTCCTTCTGCCTCTGTGTTTAAAGTGGTCACTGCCGCAGCAGCAATAGAAGCCCACAAGGTGTCTGCAAATACGGTGATTTCCTTCAATGGGCGAAATCATACTCTCTATCGAGGTCAAATTTTAAAGTCAGATATTACTCGATGGACTCGTTTCATAACTCTAAAAGAGGCTTTTGCTCGATCTATTAATACTGTTTTTGGAAAAATTGGTGCGTTCACCGTTGGATCCGAGGGGATGAGGCAGTACGCAGATCGTTTTGGTTTTAATCACAAGATTCAGGCTGACATGCCTATTCAGGAAGGCCATGCATGGATTCCGGAAGATGCTTGGGGGTTAGCGGAGAGTGCTTCCGGCTATACAAAGGACAATACGATGAGCCCTTTGCAAGGTGCTCTGATTGCGGCGTCTGTTGCTAATAATGGAATTATGATGGAGCCCTATATTGTAGAATCCATTATGAGTGATCAAAATCTTCCGCTTTATCTTGCAGAGCCAAGAGTTTCATCGATCACCATGGATCCTGCGACGGCGAGTGAGGTGAAGTCGTTAATGAAGGAAACAGTGCTGCATGGGACCTCAAGGGGGTCTTTTCGAGGATTTTTTAGAAAAGATCTGACTTTTTTAAACGTGGGCGGAAAGACGGGCTCCTTGACAGGATATGAGCCCCGTGGCAAATACGACTGGTTCGTGGGTTATGCTGATAATGGACCCCGACGGTTTGCAGTAGCTGCGTTGACTATTCATGAAAAGCTTTGGCGCGTTAAGTCATCCTACCTTGCTCGCCTTGCCATGGAGAGCTATTTTAGAGAATCAGGCCACATTAACACGGTTGCTAAAAAGTGAGTCGCTTTTAAGGGGACCTCGTTCATGAATTCGGTTCATGTTCCAATTTTATTGGCGACGATTGTAGAGGCTTTGGTTGAGCCTTTTTTAAGGCTTCCAAAAGAAGCTCCACCTCATTGGATTATCGATTGTACTTTGGGAGGGGGTGGGCATTGTGCTGCATTATTGGATACCTTGACTCAAAATCCCAGCTTGCAGAGGCATCGCATACTGGCTTTAGATCAGGATATTACCGCAATTCAACGGGCAAATGTCAGGTTCAAGGATGCAATTGCCCAAGGAAGATTAAAGCTCATTCATAGCCGTTTTAGCGAAGCGGTCGAGCATGTGAGGAGTCGCCCGGTCCTGGGTTTGATGGCAGACCTTGGATTTTCAAGTGATCAATTAGAAGATCCAGGACGAGGTCTGAGCTTTATGAGTAATGGTCCACTTGATATGAGATTGGATGCCTCTCGAGGGAACAGTTGCCGTGAACTGCTGAGCAAAGTCACTGAGTTCGAATTAGAGCACTGGCTGAGGGAGTG
>JANNCA010000158.1:0-13324 GCA_031386075.1 Oligoflexia bacterium | reverse complement strand
CTTCAGTGTATTGAACATGGCCGCAATCTTGATTTTGATCGCCCTAAAAGTTTAACTCCGGCTGAATATTACTTTAAGTCCGAGCAGGAGATGAGAGAACGATTTGAGCGTTTTCCCCAGGCTTGTGACAACACTCAAGTCATTTCAGATAAGTGTGACTTGCTCTTTCGATTCAAAGATGAAAAGGGCCGATCGATTTATCATTTGCCTCAATTTCGCCCCGATCATATTCCTAAAGACGCTGAATTTGATCTGAATGTTTTTTTCAAGGAAGAGTCAGAAAAAGGGCTAGAAGCAAGATTTTTAGAGGCTTCTTTTCAGGTCAAAAAAAATGTGAGTCACTGGCCTGAGCTCAGGAAAAAATATGAAACTCGATTGAAGGACGAATTGGCCATGATCGAGAGAACCGGCTTTTCA
Source organism: Oligoflexia bacterium (assembly GCA_031386075.1). Lineage (GTDB taxonomy): Bacteria > Bdellovibrionota > UBA1018 > UBA1018 > UBA1018 > CAIYTD01. The sequence continues at coordinate 12,907 of JANNCA010000158.1, read as the reverse complement.
GGTTACTTTCTGATTGTGGCTGACTTTATTAATTGGGCTAAGCGCAATGGCATTCCAGTCGGGCCTGGGCGCGGCTCGGGGGCTGGATCTTTAGTGGCCTACTCCCTCAAGATCACAGATATTGACCCGATTCAGTTTAATTTACTTTTTGAAAGATTCATTAATCCAGAACGTATTAGCATGCCCGACTTTGATGTCGATTTTTGCCAAGATCGACGGGGTGAGGTGATTGATTATGTTTCTCGGAGATATGGCTCGGACAACGTTTGCCAAATTATTACCTTTGGAAAGTTGCAGGCTCGAGCTGTCATTCGGGATGTGGGACGAGTGCTGGGTTTGTCGTTTTCTGAAACAGATCAACTGACGAAACTTCTTCCAGACGAACTCGATATGACTTTAGAGAAAGCTTGGGAGGCCGAACCGAGACTTCGAGATAAAGTGGAATCAGACCCTAAATTGTCTCAAGTCATGCGCTATGCGAGGTCTTTAGAGGGGCTTTATCGAAATGCAGGCATTCATGCTGCCGGTGTGATCATTACCGAAAAGCCCATTGTTACCTATTGTCCCCTTTTCTTAGCCAAAGATGGGGATTGGGTCACGCAGTTTGATAAAGATTTTTCTGAGGCCATTGGATTGATTAAGTTTGATTTTTTGGGCTTAAAAACTTTGACTGTCATCGATAATGCCATCAAATTGGTCCGACATGTGGCGACTACCGGTACATTGAACCCAGAGGCCTCTCAGTTTTTGATCGAGCAAATGAACTATGAAGACCCCAAGGTCTTTGCACTCATTAGTTCGGGCGATACGGACGGAGTCTTTCAGGTGGAGAGTTCAGGAATGAAAGACCTCTGCACTCGAATGCAGCCGAGCTCTTTGGAGGATTTGACTGCGATTAATGCCTTGTATCGACCCGGACCTTTAGGTTCGGGTATGGTTGATGATTTTATTGATCGTAAGCATGGACGAAAGCCCATGGTTTATGAAGTGCCGCAACTCGAGTCTATTCTTAAAGATACTTATGGCGTCATTCTTTATCAAGAGCAAGTCATGCAGATTGCCCGTGAGTTGGCGGGTTATTCTCTCGGGCAAGCGGATCTGCTCAGGCGAGCGATGGGTAAGAAAAAGCCTGAAGAAATGGCTAAACATCGGGAAATTTTTGTCAAAGGAGCTGTTGAAAAAAGCCTGAAGGCAGAAAAGGCAGAGACGATTTTCGATTTAATGGCCAAATTTGCAGAGTATGGATTTAATAAGTCCCATTCTGCTGCCTATGGAGTTTTGACCTACCAAACAGCCTATCTCAAGGCTCATTATCCAGCGGAGTTTATGGCGGCTTTGATGACCACCGAAATGGATAATACAGATAAAATTACTAAATACATTGGGGATGCCCGTCAACATCAGATTCCCGTGCTTTCCCCTAACGTCAATCAATCCCAGAAAAGATTTAGCGTGGAGTGGTTGAAGTCCGAAAAAGCCATCCGATTTGGACTCGAAGCGATCAAAGGGGTAGGTGGAATTGCAGTCGATACGATTTTGGAGGCCAGAGAAAAGGGAAAATTTGAAAACGTACTCGACTTCTGTAAGCGGGTTTCGACACGAAAGGTCAACAAGAAAGTTCTGGAGTCTTTATGTCTGGCAGGGGCATTGGATTCCATTGCCGAGGTGAATCGGGCCAGTCTTTTTGCCTCGATGGAGACCCTTTTAGACTATGCGGGGGGCGAGCAGGAAGAGAAGGAGTTGGGGCAGTCCTCACTTTTTGATTCTTTTTCGTCAGATGAGATCAAGTTAGTGACTCCAGTCAGTGCCATTTTTAAGCAGGAGCCTGAATGGCCTTCCTCTAAGATGCTGTCAATGGAAAAGGAAGTGGTAGGATTTTTTGTGTCGGGGCATCCTATGGATGCCTGGCAGAAGATATGTGAACAGTGGCTAGGGTGGAGCACGGAAAAACTCAAAGCAGTCGCCCAGCAGAGACTTCAAGCTAAGAAAACAAATTCTGCTAGCTCAGAATCCTATGAGGAATCGAGGGGGGGGCGATATCGACCTCCCAAGACAGAAGTTCGAGTTGCAGGCCTTCTTTCTGGCCTGAAGGAAGTGACCACCAAAAAAGGATCCCGAATGGCTTTTGCTGAGCTGGAGGATCTTCATGGTAAGATTGAAATTGTACTTTTTCCGGAGGCTTATAGCAGTTGTCAGGAGATTCTCAAGAGAGCGGTTGGAGAAGCTGAACCAATCGTAGTGGAAGGTGAAGTTGAATTCGGTGAAGAAAACGCTAAGGTCCTTGTGAAGGGTTTGGAGTGGGCGGCCGAGGCTCACAAAGGACGAGTCCAGCAAGTTGTTCTTCATTTATCTCCAAGCCAGGTGACCGGGGGTCAATTGAGAGAATTGAAGCGGCAACTTTTGCAGTGTCGTGGTAAGTGTCCCGTTAAAATTGACTTTGTTGATAAGGAATTTCGAACTTTCCTAGAATTGCCTAAGAATCTGGGAATTGTAGCGACCCCCCAGACAGTTCAGGAGATTAACCGTATTTTCGGTAAAGACGTCGTCAGTCTTCTTTGATATTCTAGGAACATGCGGCACCTTCTCTTTTTTGTGGCCTTCGTTTATTTATGTGGCCCTCTATCGGGTAGTCCTGCTTATGCGGATCCGGATCCAGTCGAAATTCAACTCAGAAATGCTGTTTTGAATTCTGAAGGCAAACTCGGAACTCTCGAACCCTGGCAAAAGGCCTTATTTACTGACGAAGTCGTTCCTCAGTTTCAACGGTTTGTTCGAGACTATCGACCCTCTGGGGCTGGTTTGGTGGTGGATGTCGATCAGGAAAGCCTGCGGCGTTATTTAAGTTTTTATGCCCCGAAAATGTTTAAACAAAACGACCCTCAATCTTCTATCAAGATTTTGGTGATGCTTAAGCCTGATTTAACCTGTTTAAAGTGTGTCCAAAGCACTGGATCGATTCAAAGATTGATCCAGGCTCGACTGCAGAGGAGAGGTTTATCTCCTCTTTGGGTTTCTCCAGAGAGTTTGAGTTCACAGTCCATCACTCAATCAGCTAAACTGATTTTTGATCAGCTCCTGTCATGGATTCACGCGAAGGGGGCTATGGGGGTCTTATTAGTGAATTGGGGCCCGGCGCCACAGGAGGATGCAGATTCAGCCCATGGGGATGAAAAGCGGTTTATCATTGAGACCTCTTTTCAGGTGGGAGATTTTCTGCCACTCAAGCGACAAAAGGAATTATTAGATAACGAATTATTCGAGTCAGTCGAGGGGCGGTTACTCACCGATATTTTCACTGACCTTGGGTCGAAGATCGAAGCGCAACAGATCAATCTTCCGAGTATCGATCGGGAAGAAATTTTAATTGAAGTGAAAGGGATCCGGGACTTCAACCAATTCGTTCGAGTGAAGTCCGCACTCACGGTTCAACTGAAAGACTTTTTGCCATTGGAGGAGAGGGTATTTTCTAAGAGCCAAGTCGTTTTCGCTCTTTCTTCCGCCCATCCAATTCATGATCATTTGGAAAGTATGAAGAAGAAAATCGGGAAGCTGCTCGGAACGATGAGCTTAGATCCAGGAAACGATCAGCGTCTCACGGCAGGAGTTCGATGAGAATTATTTTTGTTTCTGTTATTTGGCTTTGGATGGCACTTCAATTGACTTCCTGTCAACGATCCAGTTTTTTCAGGAAAGATTCGAATTCGGGTCGTGGGGATCGTGATTCAGGTCAAAGTCAAGACAGCCGATTCGCCGAAAATGATGGGATGGGCGGTAAGTCCCTGGCCAATCATGCCGAAGCTTTAGGGCAACCTCGAAAACGAGTGATGGTTTTGAATTTCTGGAATGATACCCCCGTCAAACAAAATGATTTTGGAATCTTTGCATCAGATGAGCTGAAGAGGGGGTTGTTTTTGAGTCAAAAAGTTCTCCTCACTTCAGACTTTAAAAACGATTTGAAAACTGAAGATTTTGTAGATGGAGAGCATGTTCGAGTCGCACAGTTGATTCGAGAGGGTAGGAAGCTGGGTGTTTCGATTTTGATTATTGGCCGCGTGACGAAAATTATTTTTAGACAGCGAGGGGATGATGTCGGCCTTTTTCGGCAAAGGCAGTCTCTCGCTGCTGCGGATGTGGAAATCAAGGTATTCGATGTTCAAGCGGGGCGTGAATTGGTGGCTATTTCTCAGTCAGGTGAGGCTAGTGCGAGTGCTATGGCTGCTTTTGGAGGAAGCGATTTAGAAAGTTCCACGTATCGGGCAGAATTGATTCAAGTCGCACTGAGAGAAGCGATTTCTAAATTTGTGGCGGACGTGATTCACGCTGTGGATAAAGTGGCTTGGCAAGGTCGTATTGCTAAACTGATTGGACCGAAGATTTATATTAATGCCGGAAAAGTATCTGGCCTGATTGCAGGAGATATTCTAAGAGTTATGAATCCGGGTGAGGAAGTCTATGATCCTCAGTCAGGAGCTCTCCTCGGGAAATCCCAAGGGCAGTTGAAGGGTACTTTAGAAGTAGTGGACTTTATCGGCACTGACGGGGCCGTCACGGAGACTCATACTGGAGGAAGCTTTCGGGAGGGTGACCTTGTTGAACTCTACTGATCCTGTGCTAGTAGAAATTTACAGGCATTCTCAGCTCTCGCCCTGGAGTTATGGGCTTTTGTGTCAGAGGCAGCGGCAGGTGGCTCACCTTGTCCAATCTGGGGGGAAGGGAGTTCTCTTGGTGTCAGAAGTTTCAGCTGCCATTACTCTAGGGCGAAGAACTCCCGCACAAGATGTCCTTTTGAGTTCAGTAGCTTTAGCCGAACAGGGGGTTGAACTTTATCAGAGTGATCGAGGGGGGTTAGCTACTTACCATGGACCCGGTCAATGGATTCTCTTCCCGACGGATCATTTAGAGGTATTGACTGGGGATCGAAGAGGGGTGAAGCAGGCAGTTGAGAAACTTCTTGAAATCGCCTTTCATGTAGGTCGAAACTACGATCGCCGAGTAGAAATTCGTACGGGCTGCCATTTGGGTGTTTGGACTCAAAAAGGTAAAATAGCCTCAGTCGGAATTCACATTGATCACGGCGTCTTACTTCATGGCCTGTCTTTCAATGGCTTTCAAACGCCACAAAGTTTTCAAGGCCTCAGACCTTGTGGTCTGGATACTCCCATGGATTATTTACTCCATTCATCCAATGACCCTGATTTTGTAAAACTGGGGCAGGAGTTGATTCGTGAAACACTACAGGTTTTTTGGGGGCCTAAAAAATTAAAAGATCTCCCTAAACAGGGATTGACTGGATCCCTGGGGCAGATTATAACAAGCCAGCACACATAAATGATGATCTATATTGGGCTGTAGCTCAGCGGGAGAGCACTACCTTGACACGGTAGGGGTCCCGAGTTCAATCCTCGGCAGCCCAACCATTTTATTCTCTTATTTTTATTAATTATCTACTATTAATTTAGTTACTTATTAACAGGAACCCGAGCGTCGACGGATCCGCATGAAAATTTTCTTTGGGGGTTGGTGTTTCTACTCAGTGTATAGACATTTTATCCTGATGGGTTTACGATTGAAATAAACATGGGGGATTTCATTGCCTATAAAAGTTCTGTATATTGACGATGAGCCTGAATTATGTGAATTATTTGTAGATTTTTTTTCTAGCGAAGATATTAATATTCAAGCTTTTAGTGATACCAGACTTGGTTTAGAATCTGCTAAAGCGACAGATTTTGATCTAGTATTCTTAGACTTCCGAATGCCAGGAATCAATGGAGATCAAGTCGCCCATTCTATTGAAAAAAAGATTCCTTTTTATATAATTACAGGTGAATCAGAGCCGGTCCTGACCTATCCCTTTACAGCTGTGTTATCGAAGCCTTTTGATGATAAAAAAATTCAGCAGATTCTGAAAGCACTTTTAACCTTTAAGTCTCTTTCGACTTCAAAATGAATCAACATAAAATAGTGTTGGCCCAGTTACCGATTATTCTTTTTTTTCTGTTCTGTTATTGGGTGACTGAGCTCGGGGTGCGCGGCCAGCTGGAAAATTCTGCTTTGCGGGAAACATTTTACCCGAATTTAAGTCGTGCATCCAATTTTTTGACGGATCTTAAATTGAATAGTCGAGGAGCTCAACCCCCTAAAAATCGAATAGTAGTCGTTGAAATCGATGGGAATTCGATTGCCAACTACGGAAGATGGCCCTGGCATCGAGACTTGACTGCGCTGCTGATTGAAAAAACATTTGAAGCGGGAGCCAAAGTAGTGGGGCTAGATATTGCGTTTGCAGAACCCGATCCCCGGGTGCCACCTGAACTGGCGGAGTATTTGAGTACTCTTGGAGCTGGCCGAACTCGCTTTCCTCATCTCAATCTCAATCAGTTTGAGTCGGATGAAAAGCTGGCTGATCTCATTCGCGTGCGAGGTGACAATTTAGTTCTAGGATGGGCTTCAGAGACAGAATGTCAGCCTCTTTATGCAAAAGAAGAGGTGGAATGTCCTGTGCTGAATCCGGATGCTTTGAGTTTATTTCCAAAGAATTATGAAAGATTTTCATTCGACTATTTTAATACCTTAAAAGGATTTGATGCAGTCCACACTCCGCTGATTTCGTTTGTGACGCCTTTGGCCAATATTCCTCTCTATAGCGATATCGCAAAGCACATCGGATATTTCAATTCTAGTCTAGATTCAGATGGGACCATTCGAAGGTCGAATCTTGTAGCCATTGCCCAGGCAAAGCCGTTTGCATCACTCCCATTGGAAATGGCACGAGTGGGATTAGGGGAAAAACTGCAAGTGACATTGGATGAGCAGCAGCGAGTGAAGAGTCTAGGTTTTTCACGTTCTGGGCAAATGATTCCTGTGACTCCGTTGGGTGTGATGCAAATTAACTTTAGGGGTCCCAATTCTGTCTTTACTCGGATATCTGCGCTGGACCTCTTGAATGAAAAGGAAACGCTACAAAATACGGGAGATTCACGTACAAATGGCCTGAAAAAATCGGACATTCTCAAAGATGCCTATGTTTTTGTGGGGTTAAGTGCATTAGGGGTATTTGATATGAGGCAGTTTCCCTTTGAGTCGAATGCTCCTGGAGTTTATGGTCATGCCAATATTTTGGACAACATCTTGACTGGAGATCCATTGTCTACCGAATTGAGTCGATTTGGCGGCTTAGGGGTTTTCTTGATTTATTTTCTCATGCTCTTTGGGGCTGCAGGTTTTGCGTTTGCGATTGAAAGGTTAGATGCTGTTCCTGCTATGCTATTATTCACCTTGGGGGTTCTCATTTTTTGGCTCTTGGACTTTAAAGTGATGTTTAGAATGAACTACAATTTAAATACAGTATTTATTTACCTAGAAGCAGGTATCATTTTTATTCTCACTTTAGCTGCGAAGTATGTTGCTGAAGAACGGAATAAAAAATTTATTCGAAGTGCGTTTGTGAAGTATGTAGCTCCTGATGTAGTGGACTCAATTCTTTCTGATCCGAGCAAGCTTTCATTAGGAGGCGAGAAAAAAGAATTAACTGTTTTATTCTCAGATATTCGGGGGTTTACGACTTTTTCAGAAACCATGGACGCAAAAGCCTTGGCTGCTTTTTTGAATGATTATTTGGGGATTATGACGCGGCTTGTTTTTTCGAATCAGGGAACTCTCGATAAATATATTGGGGACGCCATCATGGCTTTTTGGGGAGCACCGCTGAGTCAGGGCGCGCATGCTTTCAATTCTTGTAAGGCTGCATTAGAAATGTCGAAAGCCCTTCGAGAAAATCATGAGAGATTTAAAACTCAGTATGGGATTGATGTGAAGGTAGGTATTGGGATTAATTCTGGATCTGTTAACGTAGGGAATATGGGCTCAGATCAAAATTTCGCATACACCGTCATTGGAGATCAGGTGAATCTTGCCTCTAGAATTGAAGGACTGACTAAAATTTATGGGGTAGCTATCCTGACTTCGCGTTTCACTTTGGACTCTATAAAAACTTCTGGACATCCTCTTCCATTTCATCGGGTTCTGGATCACGTTAAGGTGAAGGGTAAAAATAATTCAGTCGAGTTGATACAGGTTTTAGAAAGTGACTTTCCTGTTGAGGGCCTTCGACTTTTTGAAGAGGGTCGGGTCCTCTATCGGGCTACTAGGTGGGATGAGGCCATAGTTAGGTTGACATCAGCTGGTCAGATCCTTTCTGACAAAGATGGAAATCCGGATCGTCCTACAGAGATTTTTATTGAGCGTTGCAAATATTTCAAGGAAACACCTCCCCGTTACGGCTGGGATGGAAGTTGGGAGATGGATACCAAATGACGCAAAAATCTGCAGGGATCAGTTTATCTAAGATTGCAGAATGTTTTTTGGGGTTTGGTGTGAACCCTTCAACGAATATTTCAAAATTAACTCAATTCTGTGGAGAGTTGTTGGGAGCAGATAGCTCTGTTTATGATCGGATGGAAGGTTTGAAGTTGACTCGCCTCGGCGGATGGAACTTGCCCACCGATCTTCATTTTTTGGGATTTGGCAAGGTGACTGCAGGGCTTGAGTCGATTCAGGTCATGGACGGGGATTTTTTTGAGATTCGTCATTTAGAGAGCGACGCAAAATGTCTTCATACTTTTTTTGGGCGATTGGTCAAGGATCAAGGAGTTTCAGTTGGAGCGCTGAGTGTCATTTTTAATAGCAGCCACGTTCTTTCTGAAGGGGACCGAGAAGTTCTAGGGATTGTTGCTGCTGCGATTGCAATTGAGGATCAGCGATTGAGGGCTGAGGAGCTTGTTGTTCTACAGCAGCTAAAAATGGTTGCAACGGCAAAAATGTCTGCCCTCGGTGAAATGGCGGCGGGTGTTTCACATGAAATAAGTAATCCATTACTCGTGATGCTCTTGAGAATCGAACAGTTGAGAGGACTGATAGAGTATGAAAAATCATCTCAAGAAGTAGTTCAAGCAGTGAATGGTTTAGAGGCACTTACGTTGAGAATTTCAAAAATTATAAAAAGTTTGAGACAATTTTCTGGAGATACGGAAGGTGAGGCGTTTCAAGTAGTCAATTTAAGAGAAATTATAGACGAAGCGATTGGGTTTTGTGGGGAGCGATTTAAGCATCATGGCATTGATTTGCAGGTCGAGAATTTAGATGATGCCCTGGGTCTTCGGTGTCGGCCTACGGAACTTTGTAGAGTATTCTTGAATCTTTTGTCCAACGCTTACGACGCTGTGAATGACAGTTCGAGTCAAAAGTGGATTAAGATTATTGTAAGAGAGGAAAATCTTTGGCTTGAGATTGCGGTGGTGGACAGCGGTGGCGGGGTACCCATTGAGGTTCAGGAAAAAATTTTTCTCCCATTTTTTAGCACTAAAGGAGTCAATCACGGAAAGGGACTGGGCTTGAGTGTGGCAAAGGGAATTGTGGATCAGCATCAGGGTATGATTTTTCTGGATTCTGAAAGCAAGTCCACTCGTTTTGTAGTTCGACTTCCTGGCGTGCAAGGGGTTAAGGCGGTGTGAGGTTTTCGGCTGGGTTCTTTTTTTCAGATGTTCCCGCCAAATTTTAAGAAGCCGATGATTCACTTCAGAGAGATTGACCACTAATTTTCCATTTAAGATTAATTTTTGTCCCATTCGAATTCGATAGGGTTCCGTGATTTGGTTGAGTACAGCAATTTCTCTCCAGCGCTTGGACGTTCCATAGACGGTACTTGAGATCACAGAAAGTGAAAGTCCTGCTTCGGAAACAATGAACGACGCTGTATTATGAACCTCTGTGTGAGGCTCAGATTTATGGGTCTGAACTGACGCGAGAGCTCTAACGATTTTTCTTGTAGGAAGTTTTGTGGTCGGATGAAAGGGGAGGTCCCCTTCAGAGTGATTGAGAGTCGAGTTGAGGTAGAGGGAACAGGTGAAGAGTAGGATCAAAGAGAGCCCCTTGAGTAAAGCACTTTTTGGGTTCAATTTTTTATGGGGTTTCCTTCGCTTCCGCATGGGTTAATAATCTATCGGCTAGGCAGGGCTAAATCTTGACTAATTTAGTTTTTATGTCTAAAGGTTTTGTTTATATATATTTGATATATATTTGATATATATTTCAAAAAATTAAAATAAAAACTCAATTTAAAGTGAATTATTAATGTGTCTAAGGTTTTAATTAAACATAATATATATAAATGTTTAAAACTTATTGTTTTTATAAATTATTATTTAAAAAAAAAATTAAATCTAAAAGTAATTAAATATAAACCAATTTAGTCCGATAATATTTCTACATGAAACTAATTAAAAATAATTTTTATAGAGGGGTTTTGTTCGTTTCTTTTTTTTTCATTCACTCAATCTTGGGACATGCTGAGTGTCGTAAGGAAAATTATACGATTCAAAAGGGTGACAGTATTAGTGAACTCCTCAATAGCCGCAAAGAGCGACTCCACCTGAGTCAACCTATTTATGGTAAAAATGGGATACTTCAAAAATTTCTCGCTTTAAACCAGGATCGGGTTCGGGATCCCAATCAGATTTATCCAGGAACGGTGGTTCTCATGCCGGATGAGTTAGTTTTAGCGAATGCTCCCAAAGGTGCTTGTTCTGCGAGGAAAATGAGGCGGGTAGCTTCAGAATCTCCTCAGGTTGAATCCATGGCCGATCCTCTGAAACAGGAAACACCTCTGGCGACCTCGAAGATTTTATCTAGCTTTTCAGGCTTGCCGTTCCGGTTGGATCTGGGTTTGGGCTTGATTTTGTCTGACGGATTGGCGACGACTCCTTCAATTCCCCAGTTTTATCTCTCCACGAGGATCCCATTAAGTGCCAGTTTTGATTTACTTTCGTCTTTGTCTGGGTTTTTTCCAAGCTACACTTCGGCGAGTCCGGCCTTTGGAGCGACAGAGGCTCAGGCTCGGATTGCAGCAGCGTATCGTTTTGATGACAATCATTGGAGGGTGGGTCTAGGCGCCCGTTATTTTACTTTTGGATATACGAATCCTTCCAATGCTCAGGCTTCCAGTACGGATGGAATTGTTTTAATAGGCTATCGATTTGATTTTTCAGATCGCTTTGAAGTACAAACTTTAGTGGATGCTCGTGTTTCATTTTCTTTGAGTGGGTCCTCTTCGGATGCCTGGGTGAGTTCTCCTCAGTTTTCTGGATTCGGAACTTTAGTTCAAGCGAGTTATCTTTTAGGTCCTCATCTTTACCTCGGACCCTATCTCTCGATGGACTATGTTAATTTAAGTTGGAGTCAAGCGACTGGGTCGAATAGCTTTAATGCGACTGAAATAGGGGCAGGGTTGAATCTTGGGATCGGGTTTTGAAAAACTTGGTGCCGAGGACGAGAATCGAACTCGTATGGGATTTTCATCCCGCAGGATTTTAAGTCCTGTGCGTCTACCTATTTCGCCACCCCGGCATGGAGAGGTATTTACTCTTTACCCTGTTTTGGGTCTAATGCCAATCGTCTAAGTGCAGCAGATGCGCCTTCTGTGTCAGAAATGACATAAAGATGGACACCGGGAGCCCCCAGGCGCTGGAGTTGTTCAGTCAGTTTTAAGAAAAGTTCTAATCCTCTTTGGAGAGAGTCGGGTGATTCTAAGGCATTCAAAGTGGACTGGGGTATTTTGACTTTAAATTTCGTCGCCATTTTGATTGCTTGACTGTGGCCTTTGAGGAGTCGGGTTCCAGGGAGGATCGGGATGTAAATTTTGTTCTTTTCGCATTGGTCCATAAAGCGGCCGTACGATTCTGGATCAAAGAGCATGTCTGTCATTCCAAATTCGGCACCAGCGTCCACTTTGAGTTTGAAGAATTCGATTCGTTTTTTTTCGTCGGGGAAATCTGGATAGGCAGCGGCTCCAATGCAAAAGTCAGTTCGCTCGGAGCCTTCAGAGGGGGGGCCTCCAGCTCGAGGCAGGTAAGTTCCTTGATTGAGCTTTTGAATCTGTTGAATCAGTTGATGTGCGTATTCGTGTCCCCCGTCTTTGGGTTTCCATTCCGTTTGGCCGTCGGGAGGATCTCCCCTTAAAGCCAAAATATTACGGATTCCAAAATAATGGTGGTCCATAAGATGATTTTCAACCTCGGCTGGGTTGAGGTCCCGGCAGGTGAAGTGAGCAATGCAGGGGACTTCGAAACGTTCCTTGACGAGCTGGGCGATGGGGAGACTTCCACCTCTTAGGCTTCCGCCGGCTCCCTTGGTGACGGCAAGAAATTCGGCACCGGCATCGATGAGGGCTTGAATTTGATGGAGAACTTTGAGCTGATCAGATCCGTTTCTGGGAGGAATGACTTCAGCGGAAACGGTAAATTTTTTTTGCGCCAAAACGTCAGTGAGTTTTTGGTCGTTTCGAAATGAAATCAATTTCATAAACTACCGATGGTTTACTATTTTGGTTGCAAAGTAAAGGCATGTTTATGCGGATTTGCTTTTTCAAAAGGTTTGAGTACAACTGAGGGATGTTCCAAAGAATCCGTCAGAAACTTCTTGAATCGAGTGACTTCACTTCACTCAATGCAGTGCACTGGCTGGCAAAGGGGGTCTACCAGTCCCAGGGTTATCGGTGGGAACTTCGTCGAAGTGGGGATCTTAAGCTTGGGCTTTGGCGTAAAAAATTGAGAGCCAAAAAGAGTCGATCTCCTTATCCAAAGAGGTTTGTTTTGATGCCCGGGTTTGGGGATACCCCATTTTCTTGGTACAGAGTAGTGTTTTTGTTACTCCCTTTATTAAAGAAACACTTTGACGAAGTCATTCTTTTTGATTTTCCGGGATTCGGTGGGGTGCTGTCACACGAAAGAGCATTTCCGTCGATTGACCTGATGATGGGTGCAGTCGCCGACACCCTAGATTCCCTAAAACCTCATACAATTTTAGGGCATTCGTTAGGGGGATGGCTGGCAGGATATTATGCTGGACTCTG
>JANNCA010000358.1:0-7545 GCA_031386075.1 Oligoflexia bacterium | reverse complement strand
GACTCCCTTTTCGGAAAGAACCTGAAAAGAGTTCATCATTCCGGTGATTGTGCCTAAGAGACCCATTAAAGGGGCTGCAGTGATGACTGTGTCCAGAACTTCAATCCTCTTTTCGAGGAGAGGAACCCAAGCTTCTGCTTGATTCTTCATTGAGAGTTCCATTTCTTCAATGGGGTTAACAAAGTGTTCGAATCCCGCAGAAAGCACCGAAGAAACGGGTGTTTTGACTTGGGTGCAGGCTTGTTGGGCTTGACTCATTTGATTGGACCGAATTTGCTTAAAGATCTCAGGAGTAAAGCGAGGAGAGGTATTATACATTTTTGTAAATACATAAATCCGTTCAATAATGACCGTCAAAGCCGCAAATGCTGAGAAAAGCAGCGGATACATCATGAATCCGCCTCGGAACATAAATTCAATGCCTGATAGGATAAAGTGCATAAGACTCCTCTTGCCTTTTGATTCAGTCATTCTAGCCTTGAAGGCTCTGTCTCAAACGTTAATCTCTAGGTCTATAGCTTTTATTTGTTGGAATTAATATTGATAATTAGTATCAGTATCATTTTGGATCAATCTGGCGCCATTTTGGTGTCAATTTAGCGGTACGCAAGTAGGTTTCCAATGTTTAAAGGTGCACTCCAGGGGTTAGGTTTGGGTTTAATTTTAGGTTTAGGTTCTTTTGCTCAGGGTGCTATCGAAGAGGAGGGGGGGGGTTTAGGTTCGGAAATGATAGTTGAGGTTAAAAGCAAAAAGCGTATAACCCAAAGTACAGCATCCACCAGTCACTCTGAAGTGGATCATCAACAGATTGCGAGATTACCTCAGGGCGGAGAGGTGAGTCTCCCTAAACTCATCGCTACAACCACCCCAGGAGTCGTTCAGGGCGCATTTGGTCAAACTTTTATTCGAGGCAATCATGCCAACGTTCAGTATCAGCTGGATGGAGTTCAGTTACCTGATTCACCCTCGAATACCTTTGGGCAGGCTGTGAGTCCTCGTAATATTGATCATATGGAGATCATTACGGGAGGAATTCCAGCTGAATATGGGCAAAGGCTTTCTGCAGTTGTAAATGTCGTTACAAAGTCAGGTGCAGAAAAAACTGAGGGAGAGATTGAACTGAACTATGGGAGCTATCATACGATTAGCCCTCACTTGCTTTATGGAGGGTCAAACGAGTCCGGAACTCTTCATTATTTTATTTCCGGAAATTACAATCGAACAGATCGTGGTCTTGACACTCCAGCTCCGGGGGGGACTGCGAAATCCGATCAGAGTCAGGGTAGCACCGAATCTGTCCACAATCTGGCAGTTGGAACGAGTGAATTTGCCAAGGTGGATTGGCAGGTAGATAATCGGAATAAGATTTCATTTATTCTATTTTTTTCGCAAAGCGATTTTCAAATTCCTAATTTTCCAACGTCATTTAGTTCTGCTGATCCTTATTTTAACTCTGGATATAGGGATTACTTTGGTAATAGTCAAGGACCACTCAGTCCGACTTTTAACTACGCTCCTTCTAGTACTCATGATACGCAGGCCGAAATCAATACTTATTCACAAGTGGTCTGGAAGCACACCTTCTCCGGGCGATCGTTTTTTCAGCTGGCTCCTTATTATAAGTATTCTTTAATTGTTAACAAGAATGATCCGGCTAATGATTTCTTTGCTGAAACGGCAATTTCTGGAGCAACTCCTTCCTCTTTTTCTCAGAATCGCCATACGAATAATTTAGGGTTAAAGGCAGATTACACTTTAAGAGAAGGTCAAGATCACTTGATTAAAGTTGGCTGTCAGCTTCAGGCATCTCGTTCAGACGGAGTGATTTCTATTCAAACCCAGTCATCTATTCCGCCAATGACGGATAGTTCTCCAAATTTGGGTTATTTTCAGGGTATTTACATGCAAGATGACTATTCCCTGGCTCAGTCGTTGGTGCTGAATGCAGGGCTACGATTCGATGCAGCTCAGTTTAGCTTCGGAAGTCTTAGCTCGACTGATTCAATGCTTCAACCTCGAGTGGGCTTGAACTATAGGGCGACAGAAACGACGACGCTCCACGTTTTTTATGGGAAACTCTTTCAACCCGCACCGGTAGAAAATCTTCGATATCAATTTGACCCGATTCGGGGAAGATTGGTTTCTTTAAGCTCATATGACATTAAGGCTGAAAAAGATGATTACTATGAAGCGGGTGTAGCTCAGCAAATTTTGGGCACCCAAGTGGCGTCTTTGAATGTTTACTACAAGGATGGAGTCAATGTTCTTGATGATTTTCAATTTCTGAATACTCCAATCGCTCAGCCTTACAATTTTTCCACTGGATTTGCATATGGAGTTGAGCTTTCTTTAAAGGGGAGAGTGACTGAGGATTGGTCAGACTACTTTAATTATTCCTATAGTATCGCCATGGGCCAAGATATTCATTCGGTAGCGGGCGAGTCTGGGCCCGGTTATCAGATGCTGGATCATGTTCAGGTTCATACGGCTAATGGGGGGCTAACGTATGTTAAAAATAATTTCTGGTGGACGGGTCAGATGCTTTTGGGGAGTGGATTACGAACGGGTCAATTTAACAGTATTAACTTGCCCTCCCATTTTACAGCGGACACGACTGTAGGGTATCAGTTTAGAGGAAGTCACTTTCTCTCAGATTTTAAGATTTCTTTTGATGTATTGAATATTTTAGACAACCGTTATCCAATCACGATCGCTAACGGCTTTAATGGCTCTCATTACGCTCCAGGAAGGCAGCTTTTCGTTCGGCTGGCTAAAAATTTCTAGTTTCATTTAAAAGTTCTGGATGGGGACCTGTTCTCCGAGTCAAAAGTACCTGATTCAAAAGTTACGAACCAGGAGAGGCTTTGCTACCTGGGGTCACGGAAAATAAAGGCCTTCCAAATCTTTAGTGATCGTGGTACAAGAAAGGAGTTAATGTTGAACCGCTCCTTTCGAGTCTGCGGGCATCGTGCCCAATCCTCTTGAGTGGCTCCCAGCCTTTAGGAGGTTATATGGGTAAGAAGCTATATGTTGGTAATTTACCGTTTTCTGCAACTGATCAGATTTTGTCTGATACGTTTGCACAGTGCGGAACCGTTGAGTCCGCAAAAATCATCATGGACCGTGAAACAGGCCGAAGCAAAGGCTTCGGCTTTGTTGAGATGTCCACTGAAGCAGAAGCTCAGCTTGTCATCACTAAGTTTAATGGCGCCGATTATGACGGGCGTGCCATGACTGTGAATGAAGCGAAGCCTATGGTTCCTCGCGATAATCGCAGTGGCGGCGGTGGTGGTTTTGGCGGTGGAAACCGTGACCGTGGTAGTTTTGGCGGCGGACGCGGCCGTTATTAATCTTTAGATTCAGTTCAAAGATTTCAAAGGGACAAGTCTGTTAAAGGCTTGTCCCTTTTTTAATTATATTTTAAATTCTTTCAGTTGAAGTAATTAGAAAATTTAGTGAAAATTGAGAGGTGGATCAACAGCAATTTAAAGTTTCCTTTTCAGTTAGAACTAAGCTGCTGATTAGCTTAGTGTTTCTGTTGTTTACAGTGATCTTGTTTTTAAATTTTTCAAGTATTGTTTTGTTTCGTGAAGACAAACGAACTTATATTTATGAAACTCAAGCCACTGAAGCGTTATTAGCGAGTAAAGAGTTTGTCACCCAAGCTAAAAATGCTATAAATACTCTTCGTACTCTGTTAGCTACAGTAGATCCTAAAAATCCTAAAGATTCTAGAACGACAAGTCTCTGTCAGTCCATTATCGACAATCAAACTCTCCTATTAAGCAGTTCGGTTTTCACTGTAAATCCCACCAACAAGGTTCAAAATGAATTTTTACAAAATTCAAAATTGAAACAACTCCAAGATCTTGACATGAAGCTGGCTGATTACCAGATCTCTCCTGGAGCGATGTCCTTCCTTTTGCCTCAGATTTGGCGAAATTCTTATGGATTTTTGAATCTTTCGCGCTTGGGGAGTCTTCCTGTTCTTGCCATCGCAATAGCTGACCCAAAACTTATAAAAAATCAGGCAGAGCCGATGATTGCTTTAGGTCTCATTTCGTTGAAAGGTTTCGGAATGGAGCTTAGAAATGTCAAGCTCACGATTGCGAGTCGGGACGGGGGGGTGCTTTACGATACTGACCCTGCTGTTTTATTTGCTCAGCAGAACATTTCTGAAATGCCACTCTTCAAAGCAGCGAGAGAAAGCCGCCTCGCCAATGGGGCTCAAGAATTTGATTTTAACGGTTATCATTGGCTTGGATCCTTTGTGAATCCTGATCTTGATCTGATTGTTTTGTCGATGGCTGAGTGGCATAAGGCAATGAAGGCAACCTATAAGCTAATTGAAAAATTTATTTTGACGGCATCGATGGCTATTGGGGCAGCAATCGTATTTGCGATCTTTTTCTCTAAGACTTTGACGGCCCCACTGACGAGTCTCTATAATGCGACTCGAGAAATTGCTTCTGGGAATTTCTCGATTAAGCTTGAAGAAAAAGGAAGGGACGAGTTTAGTGCCTTGTCGACTTCCTTTAATGCCATGTCTTTAAAAATAGGAGAACTAGTTGAAGAGCGAATAGTTAAAGCGCGGCTTGAGCAAGAGCTTGCAATTGCCTCGGCTGTTCAGCAAACTTTGATTCCTCCGAATGATTATCAGACCGATCGAATTCATATTCGCAGCCATTATCAGTCTGCATCGGAATGTGGTGGAGATTGGTGGGGGTTTTTTTCAGTAGGGAGCAAAATTTGTTTGATGATTGCTGATGCTACAGGTCACGGATTGCCATGTGCCTTGATTACTGCTTCAGCAAGAAGTTGCGTGAGCGTTTTACACAAACTAGCTGAAGAGGATCCTGATTTTTCGTTTTCTCCAAGTGCGATGCTTTCATTTCTGAATCAAGTGATCTTTGATGCATCTCATGGCAAGATTATGATGACTTTCTTCGTTGGAGTGATTGATTTTGATCAAATGACTTTGAAATACTCGAGCGCCGCTCACAACCCGCCGTGGTTATTTAGTAAAGATGGAGATACTGTCCAGCTGAAAAGTCTCATAGCAGTCGGTAGGCGGCTTGGAGAGGTAAAGACCTTGCCCCAATTTGTAGAAAATTCAGTTCAAATTAGACCCAATGATATCTTGATACTTTATACAGATGGCCTTCTTGAAGGCACAAATCAGGCGGGCAAACCGTTTGGGAAAAAGAAATTTCGAGCCTTAGTCGAGAGTAGTCTTGCACTGGGGCCTCAGGTGATTGTTGAATCCATCGTAAAAGATTTTAGCGAGTATAATGTAGGTAAAGATATTGATGATGATTTGACCATTGCGGTAGTCAAAATATTATCTTAGGGAGCGCGCATTTACTGATGCGAAAATTTAAGTTCAATTTTTTGGAAAGTCTTCTGGTATTATTCGGAGTTCTCCTATTTTCCGTTTCGACTGTTATCTATTTTATTGACTATCCTATTAGGTATTTGTTTTTTGATTTTAATGAAAATAATAGCCGAACTTTGTTTGGTCATTTAGAGAATCAAACTGGCGGCGTCAAACGGCAAGGTGTTGATGCGACAGAGTTTGAAAAAATAGAGCGAGGATCTCAGCTTTATGAAATGGATGTGTTGGTGGTAGGATCGAACACAACTGCCACTCTTAAACTTGAAGACGGAAGTACCATTGATCTAGCTGCAAGTACTATGGTGAGACTTGCATTTCACAATGAAATTTCATTCGGTGGAATACGTAAAGCTGTTGAGTTGAACGTCGTCGCTGGTTCAGTTGCGGTTAAGACTCGAAAAATTAAGCTGGTGGTCAAGAACCAAAATCACCAATATACGATTATCCCGAATACCCGTCAGTCCCTTTCGGTTCCAAAATCTGAAATTTCAAAACAGGCGCAGGTTCCAGTGTTGAGTGCGGCTATTCAAATTGAACCAAGCGAGATTGAATCTGAAAAGGAATTGCCAGTGGCTATAGCACCGCCTCCAATCGTGAAGGTCTCGCCTAGTCCGACACCATTGATTTTGCCGGTGTCAGCGCCTTTGCCCTCTCCTTCTCCCAGTCTGCTCCCTTTGAAAGCACGCATCAATCAACTAAAACCGAAGCCTAGTCCCTCGGTCAGAATTGCAATCAAGGCAGCACCCCTCAAAGCCGTTCAGTTATTACCATTGATGGTAGGTGGAAATTTAAATTTATCTAACTCCCTTGATAGAAAATTACTTTCTCATTTTGACATAGAAGTTCGGTGGCAGAAATATCCTGGTGCCATAGACTATAAAGTATGGTTAAGTGCGACCGCTGATGCTAACAAGCCACTTCTTGAAAAAATAGTTAAATCAAATAATTGTTTGTTTAATAAAGATAAAGTTTATGCCGGTCATTTTTTTTATAGAGTTTTTGCAAGACTTAAAGATGGAAGAATGGCGAACTCTACGGTAGAGAAATTTTCATTTAAATTTTTACCTCCTCTTCTGACCATTCCAAAAGATAATGCTGAAGTCATTTTAAAAGCCGCTGGTGTTTCAAAAGATCGGATTCTTTTAACTTGGAAAAAAACAAATTTTACCCAGCAGTATGAAATTGAGATTTCCAGTGACAATCAATTTAGAGTCATATCAATAAAAAAAACCCTTAAAGAGAACTACTTTATTTTAATTGCACCTAAACCAGGATTTTATTGGTGGCGGGTCAGAGGCTACACTACGGAGTTGTCAAGTTCATTTAGCGCGCCCTTTAGTTTTATGATAAAAAATAAGTAAATCTTGCCTTCTAGGTTGGAATTTTTATTGCATTGCTATCATTGCAATCAGCGAAATATCTAGGCCTATAGAAATTCAGAGGAGACGCTATGTATCCTACACAGAATAGCCTTTCAGAAAAAATTAGAACACAAATCGTTGTCTTGCTGCAAGGGCATCTTTCCAATTCATTGGACCTTTCTAGCCAAGCCAAGCAGGCGCATTGGAATGTCAAAGGACCGGATTTCATTTCACTACATGAACTTTTTGACAAGATCGCAGAAGATTCTGAAGAGTACAATGATTTGATTGCCGAGAGGATTGTTCAGCTGGGCGGTATTGCAGAGGGTACATTGAGAACAGCAGCCAAGCGAACCCAATTACCTGAATATCCGCTGAATATTTCTGCCGGTCATGACCACGTGAACGCCTTAGCTCGTTCGTTGGCTAGTTATGGTGATCATGTGCGACGAGCTATTTCACTTACTAGCGAACTCATGGATCAGGATACTGCAGATATTTTTACTGAAATTTCTCGCCAGGTAGATAAGTATTTGTGGTTTGTTGAGGCCCACGTTCAAGCTCCCCGTTAGGGTCTTTGCAGTACTTCTGGAATGCGCGTTCGCCAAAGTTGATCTTAGTCTCGATCGTTCAGTACGACATACAGGTCCTGGCGAGTCTGCTGATAGGCTCGAAATACCTGTGGAAAGTCTGAATAAGTATCGAATAGATAAGACTCTACGGGTACCCAAGTTTGTTGTAATTGTTGGAGATACAATTGCCGAGCCTCCTGTATAAGTATAGGTTAAT
>JANNCA010000049.1:0-2648 GCA_031386075.1 Oligoflexia bacterium | reverse complement strand
ATCGACTTTAGGATCCGAACCCTGTTGCTTTCGATCCTGGACTAAATTAAAAGTCTTCCGGAAGTCAATATGCTGAATTCCGAGCACCATCTTTGAAAAACTTTCTAAGAAATCGATGTAAAAACTGTAGGCAGCCGCGGGTCCATAACAATAAAGTAATGCTGACAAAGCAGCTGGGCAGACCCCAATATTTCGAACTGTTCCACTGTAATCTCCACGAAGGGTGAGAAGCAATGGCCTTTCTCTGCCTCCAAATTGACTATGAGTGAGCCCCTCCAATTCAGTCACAAGTAGGTTCAAATGACTCAAAATCTCAGGGTCAACAGGACCGATCAGGCCCGGCAGGGAAGTCGGCAACAAAAAGACACGAGGAGGAATCGGCACTCCAGCCTCAATCAACGACAAAAGACATTCTAAGCCAGGAGCCTTAAACTCCTCTGTCGTTCGCTGGCGGCAAAAACGAACCTCATCTTTAGACATCCCATTATGCAGCAGCATAAAAAACTTTGATCGATGCACCGTCATTAAAGTCTCCGTCATTTATTCATTCGCTACTTTATCCATTTGGGTATACTTATTTGTTCGATTCAATAATTCCTTCACAAAATCATCCGATGGTTTATCTCCGTAGAAGTCAAAAACAACTGTTTCCCCATTTCTGATCTCCGCGCTCCAAATTGAATCAGGTTCAAGTAAAATCGGAGTCTTATTTCCTCGCATAACAAACATTTCTATACGTCCTAAATAACTAGAAGCATGACTCATAATAAGGTGAGCATTTCCAGCATGAACAAAAGTATCTGTCTTGTTGATAACAACTTGAAAACTCAAAGACAATTTATCGGTCGAATTCTTAGCCCTAGCCGAACCAAAACTAAAACGTGACTTCCGAATTTCTGGCCTAGTTTTTAAGTTCTGAGGGTGTGAGGTAGCCTCCGGAGTTTGACTCGACCAAGCGACTGGAGTAAACGCCTTTTCCTGCAAATCGTTTCTACTTTGAACCAGTGAAAAAGCTGCCTTAAATCTCTCACAAGCAATTTTCTCCTGAGACAAATTTCTCTTACATGAAACTGTACGAATAAAAACTGAAGCTAGTGTCCCTCGAGGAATTGACTCTAGATTTTTCCAGTGCTCTCTATTTTTTGGATTTACAATAGTTATAGAATCAGAGGTATTCAAACAAAGAATCATATCAAACTGTTTCCAGCCTCCAACAGTGTGATGCAAAAAATCTATTTTTTTTCTACTCCCAATCTCTGAATTGATAGAAAAACTAGTTATGACAAAGTCAGCCAAACTTACTTTTAGAATCAACTGCAATCCTATTGAAATATTTTCATCACCAAAAATCTCTCGTAATGAATTAAAGTTAGCTTGATCACTTAGAACGTCCGCTAAATTGAGATTCTTCTCTACAGCTAGACAGCATTTATCTAGTTTATTCAAAATCAAACGCAACTGATTTACACTATCGCGACTCATAAGATACTGATCAAGAAGTCTAAGATTTTGTTTAAACATATGATAGTATTCATCGGAATGAACTCAAAAAAATTAAACTACGTATTTAAATAGCAGTTTAATTAAGAAGCTTTTTTTATTTCTTGAACAGGAAGATTCTCCTGATCAAGGAAAGACAACTCGTCTTCCGATCGTTTTGCGGGCTTAAGCATATCCGAGTCTACCATATACTCCGGCAACTCAGCCGAACTATTGTCAGCCTCTGTGGCCTCTGGGATTAACTGCTGGGCCTTCGCAAGCTCATATTCAAGCTCCTTATCTAAAAGGGCTTCTTCTGATGCAATTTTTGAAAGATAAAGTATGTAACGAGTCATTATTGACTGCATTCGATCCTTGACTCTATGATAATCTTTTGATGTTGACACTTCAATTTGAAAAAGTAACCCTTCATCAATTTGATTAGGATCTGGAGTTGAACCTACAAAAAAATCCTGCTCTTGGGAAAGCAGAAGGTGCTTCTTCTTAAGCTCAAAAAGCCTAGATGAACTGGAATCTTCAGGAAATTTCTGAATTTTTTGTTCTAGCCGCTTAACTTTTTTTTCATAATCTAAAAAAATCTTGTCGTAAACAATACTCATTTCTCGGATTTTTTCATCCGTATTATAATCGAGTGTAAAAGAAAAATACTCATCCGGCATATTGACTCTACTTCTCAAATCTTGTTTCATGACAAATCGTCCGTAGCGTCGATCATTCTTGCAATATTTAGGCTTTAGTCCTGTAGTTTCTACAATTTTAGACAATACATTGACTGCTTCATCCCAGGTCGCCTGAAGTGACGACCTCCCTGAATGACCCCTATTAGCTTTCTTAATTTTAACTTTTTTACTGCTTTTGACTGATTTTACATTTGTTGAATGATCCCAGGGACGTTTCAACTCATAGTTTGGAAGATTTATTGAAAATATAAGTCGCTCACGAAAAGTAGCCTTTGGATCTTCCTGCTCCAAAAAGACGACTGTACTTCGAGCAAAATTACTCTTGAGTTGAGCATTAAAACCACCAATATCAGCCAAAAGTCGATTAATTTCTTCGACTCGATCGTCAGCTGATCGTAAAAGACTATTCTTGGTACTCCGTAACCCTCTTACAAAAGTCTGCTCGACTTCAGTCATATTGAGATCGTC
>JANNCA010000028.1:0-2833 GCA_031386075.1 Oligoflexia bacterium | reverse complement strand
ATGGATGGAAAAAAGTAGAAACACTCACGCTGGAGGAGATCTTGATCTCTTATCAGGGTCTTGGGTTGCAAAGAGTTTTATGTACCGATATTTCTCGAGATGGAATGATGCAGGGCCCAAACTTTGGGCTTTACCAGAGCTTAGTGGAGCAGTTTCCAAATATTGAATTTCAGGCATCGGGTGGAGTTCGTTCGACCGAAGATTTCCCCCTCCTGAAGTCTATGGGGCTTCATTCCGTGGTGGTGGGTAAAGCTTTCTATGAAAATAGGATTCGACCTTCGGAGCTGGAGGAATTGTGCTTAGCAAACGGATTATAGCTTGTCTCGATGTTCGAGAAGGTGTCGTAGTCAAAGGAACTCAGTTTCGTTCTCATCAAGTCGTCGGCGATCCTGTCGAACTCGCGCAGAGATATCGGGATGAGGGGGTTGATGAGTTGGTTTTCTATGAAATCACTGCGAGCTCTGATGGATATCGAGTGGACAAGAAGTGGATTGAAAAAATTGCCCGAATCTTAGATATCCCCTTTTGCGTGGCGGGTGGAATCAAAACTGTCGCCGATGCTCGAGAAATCCTGAATTCAGGGGCGGATAAAATTTCAATCAATTCCCCCGCACTCAAGGAGCCTCAATTGATTTCTGATTTGGCAGATGAATTTGGGCGACAATGCGTTGTGGTCGGGGTGGATTCGCGGAAGTGTACTTCAGGTGACTATTGGGTTTACCAAAATACGGGACGTGAGTCGACGGCCCAAAGTTCAGGGAGAAAGACCCTTGAATGGCTCCAGGAAGTACAAGAAAGGGGAGCGGGTGAGATCGTTCTGAATTGCATAGACCAGGATGGAATGGGGGCTGGCTTTGATTTGCATCAACTCAAGTTGGCTCGGGAGTGCATCACGATTCCTTTAGTTGCTTCTGGAGGAGCTAGAACAGCCGAAGATTTTGAAGGAGCGTTTCTAGATGCTCGGGTGGACGCGGCATTGGGGGCGAGTGCTTTTCACTATCGAATTCTAGGGATAAGAGAATTGAAGAAAGCATTAGCTGCACGAGGAATAGCGATTAGACTATGAAAGCTAGATGATGAAAAACATAGAAAATAGTCCTCAAAAGAATCAACTGAATTGGAATAAAATTGATCATCAAATGGAGGGGTTGGCTCCTGCAATGATTCAAGATTCTCGAACGCGTGAACTCCTGATGCTAGGCTACATGAATCGTGAGGCCTACGAAGTCACTCGGAGGACTGGGAAAGTGACTTTCTATAGTCGCTCGCGGCAAGTCCTCTGGCAAAAAGGGGAGACATCAGGCAATGAGTTCCAGGTGCTCGAGATGTTCCCTGATTGTGATGGAGATTCAATCCTGGTGCTTGTCCATCCTACTGGGCCAGCCTGTCACCGGAATACGCGGACCTGTTTCGACTCGATGACCGGCGCGAACCCTTCTGGGGCTGTTGAAAGTTTGAGTTTCTTGAGGACCCTCGATGAGACGATTCAAGATCGCTTTGCAAGTCATTCGACTCGGGCGAGCGGGTCTTATGTAGGCCAGTTGATTGAGGAGGGACTCGATCGAGTCGTTCAAAAGGTCGGTGAAGAGGCCATCGAAACAGTGATTGCTGCTAAAAACTCGGATCTAAACTCCCTTGAGGGGGAAGCGGCGGACTTGATTTTTCACTTGATGGTTTTACTCAGATTTAAGGGCTCAAATTTAGGCCAGGTTTCAGATGTCTTGGCCAGGCGCCATCCGTCAGGTTGATTTTAATATAACCCTGAATTGGATTTTGAGAAGCTACGTGAATCGTGCTAAATCCGACGAAAGGTAATAATTATGTTTTTGGATTGGATGCCTCAAGAAACCGCTCTGGCTCTCGAGAATTTAAATTTAGGCTTGACGGTGCATGTGGTTCCAGAAATTGACAGTCTCCTCACTAAGACAGTCTTATTTCGAGGGAAGAAATTTAGGCCGACCCTTTGTTTTTTGATGGGCCAGATGTTCGGAATTCGTTTAGAAGAACTGCATCCTTATGCCAGAGCAGCAGAGTTTGTTCATGCGGCTACCCTCGCCCATGATGACGTCATTGATGAGAGTCAGGTCAGGCGTCATCGGCCTACCTTGAATGCGCGAGCTTCCAATGCACGGGCCGTCCTCGCAGGGGATTTGCTTTTAGCCCGGGTGATGGCAGAGCTCTCTGGATTGGGCAAAATTGAGATTATTCATGATTTAGCCAATACCGTAGAGGATTTGGTGAGTGGTGAGTGGCTGCAGCTTGAGGCTCGGGGAATTGCCTCCGTCAATCGCCAGCATTTAGAAACGGTCGCTCGAAAGAAAACGGCGAGCTTAATGGTGTGGTGTTGCGTCGCTCCTGCGCGATGGGCAGGTGTTGACGGGCAGGTGGTTGAGGCAGCACGGAGCTTTGGTGAGGCTCTTGGAGTTGCTTTTCAAATGATTGACGATATCATTGACTTTGATGCTTCGGGTGAGAAGCCTTTTGCTCAAGATATTCGAGAAGGTCTCGTCAATTTCGTCACATTAGAGATGTTGGAAGAGAATCCTCATCTTGTTCGGCCTATTCAACGAATATTGGGACAGGTCCCTTCGGATGGGGCTCCTTTAGCTTTTGCCTGGCCTTGGCAGCCCCATGAAGTCAATTTAGCTTGTGATCGAGTGCGATCCAGAGCCCAGGCTAAGCTTGAAGTAGCCGATCAGTACCTTTCTTCTATTTCTAAATCACTCCCTGCGCTTCATCCAGAAGCCCTTCAATCCTTGAGGTCGATTCTGGTTTACTTGAGGGAGAGAATTCGGTGATTCAAGAGGTGCTCACTCTCAAAAGAAATACTCGG
>JANNCA010000020.1:0-2114 GCA_031386075.1 Oligoflexia bacterium | reverse complement strand
CTTGGAGTAAAACCGAAAGAAACCCCTAATCTTGCGATACTTAACTGAAAATTAGTTACAACCGAACGAATTTCTATATGACTATTGCAAGGACTTGTCAGTGACAAATCAGAAGGCGAAAAAACTTGAGTTGCAGTTGTGACCGTATTCAGAATGGACTGCAGGTCAACACCCATATCTACATTGAGCCCATTGGGGAGCTGAAAAGCTTTCACTCCAATGGGTAGAAGAATTGCTTTTCGAATAGGCATTGGAGTAGAAATTAACGAGCTTCCCCCAGAACCACAGGAAGGAGCAGAGGAGGGTGACTTGCTAGCGGCTTCCCCACAAGAAGCGTGAAAAGAAATGTGAACTAAAAGAGCAAACGATATCAAAAGAAATTTCTGAATCATGCAGTAGTTTAAATACTTCATAAATACTCCGTCATCCTTTTAGTTTATAAATTTTAATTAACAATATAAACTAAAATTAACTTTAAAAAGTAATTTTGTCAACTTTTTTTAGACGCAACTAGTCATGAATTATTTCAATAAGTTATCATTGAGTTTAAAAAAGACAGATTATAAAATCTGAGTCATCAAGGAACTTCGTACCGATTATTCAAGACAATGAGTTCCACCCGGCGGTTTTTTGCTCGCCCTAATGGACTCCTGCTCTCAGAAAGAGGCCTAAAATGCGAGTATCCGGCCACTCCCAGCCTGGCTGGATCAAAATCAAAGCGACTCATCCAATATTTAGCCACCCAAGAAGCCCGACCTGCAGATAACTCCCAATCACTTGCCCAAGGACTCTTATGGATTCCAGAAACGTCCTCAGCCAAATCCGAATGGCCTTCGATTCGAATGAGTCTCTTGGTTTTACTCAAGACTCGCCCGATCCGATCCAAAATGGGACGCAGATCTTGCCTCACCTGCACGTCACCTTCATCGAAGAAATCCTTCGCAGCAATTCTCACAATCAAGCCACGACTATCAAATTGGAGATGTAATTTCTCAGAAACCTCAGTGGTTCCCAAATCTAAACTTATGGTTTCCTCTAGGAGTTCTCGCACTTCTTGAAGCTCGGGATCCGGGTCTGCTGCAGTATTCGTCTTTCCAGCAGGCAGATCTTGAAGTCGACCTCCAGGAATCTCAGGAGCCTCAAACGGATTTACAGTACTCCCCCCGGAGGATCCGCCTAGATCGATCATTCCCACGGGCCCAGCAGAAAAAGCCTTACGAATTCCTACGGTAAATTTTTTCACCTTAACCATATCCGACTTGGAAGTGGCATAAAGCACCACAAAAAATGCAAACATCAAAGTAATAAAATCAGCGTAAGAGACCAACCATCTCTCGAGATTGACGTGCTCCGGATGTTTTTTCTTCATTTAAAAAAAACCCATCAGCCTTTCTTCTCACCATCAGTTCGCCTCAGATGTTCTTCAACAAAAACTTCAAGTTTTTCCTGAAGAAAGTGAGGATTCAATCCTTCCTGAATCCCGACTACTCCTAACTTGACCACTTCCTTCGTCATCATTCGTTGGCCTGCTTTTCTCTTCATTTTCGTACCCCATGGAATAAACAAAAGATTGGCAATGCCTACTCCATAGACGGTAGCAACGAAGGCAACAGCAATACCTTCTCCGAGCTTAGATGGATCATTCAGCATCGTCATGACGTGAATCAAACCCAAAACTGCACCAATAATTCCGATTGTGGGTGAATACCCCCCTGCTCCTTCAAATACCTTTCCAGCATTTTCTTCTTCTTCAAAAGCGATATAAATTTCAGTATCAATAATTTCTTTGACTGTATTCGGTTCAAATCCGTCAATTACGTATTTGATCGCTTTCTTAAATAGAGGATTCTTAATAGAATCTCTTTGACCTTCAACCGCTAAAACCCCTTCTTTTCGAGCAATTGTCGCAATTCGGATAATTTCGTCAATTATAGGACGCACATCGAGATCCACATTAATATAGATCGATGGAATCATCTGAAACGCTTTTTTGATGTCTTGAACTGGAAACGACAAAAGCATGGCGGCAAGCGTTCCACTCAACACAATCAATGCAGCAGTTCCCTGCAGCAACTGCCCCATTTGCCCCCCTTCAAGCATTTGCCCAATAATTA
>JANNCA010000019.1:0-6307 GCA_031386075.1 Oligoflexia bacterium | reverse complement strand
GTCTGTCTGTCTGTCCGACAGCAAATCCTGTCTCGTTGACCCCTTTTTTTCGGGTCAGATTTTTTCTTAGGTCCTGTTCCGGTTACACTGATTGAACCCCGCGACACCATTCTTGAATTCGTCGACCGTGAACTGGTTGATGACTTCATTCACCAGAAGCGCGACCGCGGCATGACCATCCGCCTGGGCTGTGCCGTGAAGGATATTGCGGTGAAGGCCAATGGCGTGGAGGTAACGCTTGCCGATGGCCGCGTGGTGCGTTCGGATATCCTGCTCTACGCCGCCGGGCGCAGCGGCAATGTGGGCAGCCTCGGCCTTGAGACCGTCGGCATTGCCAAAGCAGTCGGAGAGGCCACACGGAATACAGTCGTCGCCTCTTGTCTTGCCATTTTATTAGGTGATTACTTACTAACTTCGCTCCTTCCGTTCGGATTTAAAACTCTTAAGGTGATGTAAATGGATACGACACAATCAAGTTCTGCAACAAAGCTCAAGGTAGGATTTTTTACTCTCATCGGATTGATCCTGGTTGCAGGTATCACCGTTCTTGTGAACGGAAAGCCTTTTTGGTGGCGACCCTGCCAGTTGGTCACAATCAGTGTGGAGGATGCCACCGGGCTTAAGTCAAAGTCTCCTATTCGTTCGTTAGGGATTGAGATTGGTTATTTGAAGTCTGTGATGCTCGATGAGTCTCACGTTGCGTTAGGGATCTGTATTACGGCTCCGGTCGAGGTGCTCCCGACGACCCGCGCTTATATTCGAGGGGATGGATTTTTAGGCGATAAATTCGTTGAACTCAAACCGATCAAATACATTGGCCCTGCCCCTCAACAGAAAACTAGTCATTCAAATGCTGATGACGAAAGCCATCTGGACAAATTCAATCAGCTTTGGAGTTTCCTCGTTCCCAATGTTGAGGCGGCCCCTTCGGAGCATCCCTCACGAAAAGGAGGGAGAGAGATTCCAGTAGGCGAGGAATCAGAGGATATTCAGCATTTAGTGACTCGGGTAGATGAACTCGTGAATCAAATGACGGGTTTGACAGACAATTTGAAGAAAGCCATTAATCCGGAAGAGCTGCGAAACACCATGCGGCAGATCAATCAGACTTTGCAGAATGCCTCTAAAACCCTTGCCCCCGAAGGGGGAATTACTCAAACAGCACAAAGGAGTTTGGCTAAGTTAGAGGACGCAATCGAGCAAATCAGGGATATGATGACCCGGGTCAATCAGGGGCAGGGGTCCGTAGGAATGATCCTCAACGATCCCTCCTATGCTGAAGAAATTCGCCAAGCGATTAAAAACATCAATCGCCTTCTCAACAAAGTAGCTGATGTCAGGTTTAACGTGGATTTGGGGGGCGCCTTAGTGACCGCCTATGGGAGCGGGAGAGGGTGGATTCAACTGGGAGTCTGGACTCGGCCCGAACGGTACTATCTGTTAGGGTTAGCCTTTGATCCCAGGGGTAAAATTTCAAATTCGACAGTGACGACGACGGCGGGCGGAATTACCCAGGTGACTCAAACTCAAGTCGTTGATCAGACTTCTGTTTTGTTTACGGCGATGTTAGGCAAGGTTTTTTATAAACGTTATGACATATCGATCGGCGCCCTCTATGGGGATGCGGCTGCATCAATTCAAGTTCGACTGGGTCCGATTGGCTCCGAAGATCGACTCACCCTAAGAAATGACGTTTATGTTCGAAATTCGTCGGGCTCCGCGGTGGACGATCGTATCTCCGTGACGGGACAGCCCATTCCCAATGTCTATCTGCGTGCCGGCCTTGAGTCGGTGAGAGGATATCCGGGGACCGGCCAGGCGATCTTATTTTTTGGTGCGGGTCTGACTTTTGATGATGAAGATATTAAGCTGTTATTTGCACTTAAATAGGGTTCAACTCCAATCATGATCGGCTTTCAATCAGCTCTGGCTCTTTCGGGTCTCCTCTTGGTGCCTTTTGGTTCCGTAGACGAGTTGGCGAAAACTCAAAATCCCTATTTTGGGTTTGAAGCCCAAGGTCCTGTTTTGTGGATGGCTCGGATTGAAAAGAGGCTGACCCAGAGCTGTGCTGAGTGGACTCGGGCTGTTTTGGCTGAAACCCAAGAAATGGGGGTCGAGGTCAGTGGGCCGATTCAAGAGTTCCAGAGTTGGAACTCAGGCTTTAAAGAGTGGGAGCCCTGGGGCAAGAATGATCTCGAGGCTGTGGTTCATTGTCACAAGTTTCCGTGCGCGGTGAAGTTCGATTCCAACGAAACATCTCAGATGGCAGGAACGAGTGAAGAAAATCGACTTCAAAAATTTAAATCTTTAGTCATGAATCGGACGATGCGTGCCTTTCAAACCCAAGAACGGAAGGAGTATGAGTTTCCAGGGGTGCCTGTTGAGCCGTGGGGATTCTTAGCGTCCCATGGGTTCCTGACCTCATTGACCCTTCCCCTCAGGGGAACTTCCTGGTTAAGAAAGATCGACTTTGCTCCTGGGAGTATTCGTACGATTCGTCAGGTTTTAGAACGACGGATCGCTGAGAACTCCTCGGGTACCGAGGCAGTTGTTTGGGTGCGAGATGCCTATACGGATCATTACTTTGATGGCTGGGGTGAATGGATTCAGGTGTCTTGTGATTCTGGAACGACCCCGAGTCAGGTTAGGGTGGTTCATGCACTCGTTGTTGAACTCGACGAACTCAAAAAATCAAATCTACTCGCTCAACTCATGCGCGGGAAAGTAAAGTCTGCTGTTGAAAAAGCGGGACGAAATTATCTGGATCAGGCATTTATACGAATTTCAAATCGAGTTCAAATAAGCATGAATGGATTGAATCTCAAGTTTTAAATGAGGAAGGGGAGCCATGAGATGCGTGCTTCGTTTCGGAGTGTAGGCCTGCGGATACTGAGACTTCAGAACTTTCGCTTCTAGTAGTTCGAGTGAAGAACCGTAGACGTCCGGGCCAACGGAACCTAATTTGTGGGGATTTGGATTATGGCAGGCGATGCAATGGGCCTGATAAATCGCACGTCCTCGTTCGATCGAAGGCGTCCTAGATTGAATACTCAAGCGCTGAATCATATTCTCTTTTTGGCCCTGTTGAGATCTCTCGCAGGCAGGGAAAATAGTCAGGGTAATCAGCCCTAGAGTTATGCCCAGTAGGGTTGCTCCTTGCTTGATTTGCACCCCGGACATGAGTCCGGGGGTGAGTGAGAATTTTAAATTCACTTAGTTAGAATTTCCATAAGGGTGTAGAGAAATCCAGTCAGGACAAATCCCGAAGTGATGACGCCTTTGATGGTCGTCAGAGGGCCTGTCTTTCCCTTAAGTGCGTTCATTTCTATAGCAAGAATAATGACTGCAAAAACTGAGAAAAGAATCCACAAATTCGCGTTTGGGTTGACGGAAATCGAAAGGTGACTGGCTGCTCCCATAAAAAAAAGCATGGGGATTGAGAAAAGGGTGTTGGTTCTTGAAGCAACACCCGCACGAGCTGCAGCCGCAGCCGCTTCAGGTAGGGGTTTTCCGCCTTTTGCTGCTTGAGTCGCAGATCGGATCACCACTTGCTGATTGGGCCAAATCACGAACCAAACGTTCGCCCACATGATCAAACCCAGTGAGGCTCCGGTCAAAATAGAGATTCCCCAAGAGGTCAAATAGATGCCTGCGCCGCCCATATGGCCCTTGCCGGTGACATAAATGATGCCGGTGAGCATCGTGTACATGGCGGCCCAACGAAACCACCACAGGGCTCGAGGGACTAGTTTTTGAATCGCATTGGATTTGGTTGCAGCATCGGTTTCAGCAAAAAATGCACCCTGCACAAAATTAAAATAATATAAGAGTCCAATCCACAGGACGCCAAAAAAAAGGTGCAGCCATCGAAGCAAAAACATGAAGCCATCCATATTAAAAAGAGCAATATCCATTGTAAGTCCTTCTCCCTTTAGTTTACCGAATTAGACTGTTATAGAGCTAAAAATAGATTTGTGAACCCAATTACTCATAACACGGTGGCTCTAGCATACAAGAAAATGAATCTGTAAAGGAGGGCTGATTGTGAGTACAATAAAAGGATGTGGGCCCTTTTAGCGATTCTTTCTCTTCTAGTGGATCTCTCTTGTCCAGTAGAGGCCTTTGCAATGAAGGAAGATGTGTTGAGCCTGTTGAGCCAAGTGAGCGGAGGTGGGGGGGTCAATGAGACGATCGAGGTCTTTCGTCATTTTGCCAAATTCCCCGACTTAGGAAGTTCTGAGAACAACTATTTTTTGGAGCGTCAATTCGAGCAAGAGAAAAGGAACTTATCCAAAAAAAAAACTAGGGAAACTTTGCCTCTTGCTTGGGTACTCGGATTTAATTATAGCAGATTTGCTGTTCAATCCATCGGGGACAACTCATTAAATTTCAAAATGGGACTCGATTGGCAGATGACACACCCACTTACCGGTAACATAATACTGGGCCTCGGCATGATCCCGGAAGAAAGTTATAGTCACGGAAGCGCAGCCATGCATTTCGAATACTTTTTTCCTATTTCCGTGAAACATCCCCAGACTTCCAAACCTTCAAGGGCCTCCAAGAAATTTGAAACCGAGGATTCTATACTTCAAAATGAGATTGAAGATGAGCCAGAACCTCTTACTAAAAAAAACGAAAACGACGCTTCCCTTTTTTACCGGGAAGAGCGTGAAAGAAAGCTGTCGAGACTCGATCAAGAGTTTCGGAGGGAGATTGCGAGCCTCGAAGATACGGAGATTCCTTCGACGAATCGACGGGTCCGAGATGATCACTATCCCAACATCAAGGTTGCTTATCATTTGCTATTTGAAAACCACCAATTCTCTACCTCCAAGGTTTTTACTCGAACCTCCGGCCAACCTTCGCTGGGACAGGCAGTGACGATGTTTCAGTATAGGAACGGGCCTGAAGTGAGTTACTCTCCGAATGATCGCTGGACTTTTAGTCTCAGTGCTGACTTCGCAAGTTACAATAAAAATGTCAGCACGATCCTCTCTTTATTCGAACTTGGATACGTGATCCAAGTGATGGGCGCCGTAGGAGATGTCAACCAGTTTTTGACCTTTCCCTCCAATGATTATTCTGGGTCCATTGACTTCTATCTGGATGATGCCAACTCACTTACCTGGGGTGGGCACTACACTCTCTATGCTCTTGCAGGCCAACAGGCAACCCTCAGTATGACCTCCATGTATTATCGAGAACTGGGCAAAACATGGAGGCTGGGAATCGGTGCCGATATTCTGATGAATACAGGCACAAACGCTGTGTTACCGATGACCTTCTTAGGTTCTTTGCAAGTGACTTACAAGTTCCACTAATTGGGTTTAGTGAGCGTTCCGTTGACAGAGCAGCCGCTAGCTGCGATGCCTGGCATTACAGTGGTTGCTGTTCCGGTGAGGTTCAGCTGTAGGGTGCGTCCGCCATTGCCGCCACTGATGATTGCTGTGCCTGTCACCATGGAGCAAGAGCTCGTCATTCCGGTTGTGCCCATCATGGGGTTGTATCCAGGCAGGGTTGTTCCGTACCCCGTAGTTCCATATCCCGGAGCTCCGTACCCCGTGGTTCCGTACCCCGTAGCTCCGTACCCCGTAGCTCCGTACCCGTAAGGAAGGGTTTGGGAATTCATCGCAGAGTTCGTCATTTGACCTGTAATATTGTAGCTAGTTGAATTGGTTTCAGTTCCCTGTAGGGTAATGGAGCCGTACTGGTCTTGTTCAGTGCCACTGATCGAATTACCATTGTACGCTAAGGTGACTGTCCCTTGTGCTGGTATATTCATTCCGTTCATGGTTCGATTGATCGATCCCGTATAACTGCCGGCAATGTTTTGTCCACAACCTGTGATGAGGGCGGTAGTAGACACGGCTAAAGCTAATAAAACGATACTATTTTTCTTCACATTCACTCCACTGTTCTTTGCGCTCACTTCGCGCGTTCACTCAGCATTCACAAAAATGAGCGCCCTTTTTGGACGTCATTTCAACGGAGTTACTATAAGCAATGCTTATGCCATTTAGAATGATTTAATATCAAGTACTTATGTAGATTGAGATGACTCTAAACTGTCAATGTTTTAGGCAGTTGAATCAGCTTGTAACTGGAACAAAAGAACTGTATTGGTTTGATATTATGAACTTAAGCCCAAATCTAGACCCAGTGATCGATTCAGATCTCGAGAATTACAAACTTCATCGACGATTCGATCGGATGGGCCGTCTCGTCGGGGATCGGCAAATGCTTCGCCTCATGAACTCTCATGTTATGTTGATCGGTCTAGGGGGGGTCGGCTCATGGGCTGCTG
>JANNCA010000422.1:0-6576 GCA_031386075.1 Oligoflexia bacterium | reverse complement strand
GGATCCAAAACGATTCGCCAGCTGGAAATTCTTTCTTGTCCTCCTGCCAATCGAGACCCAAGTACACCTTGGCCAAGCTGGCCGCTTCAACTACGAACTTCTCATGCTCACGAGGAAGGTTGCAGTCGCGATTGGAAGATTAAGGCCCTAGAGTTTACTGGAATGGAAGGACATGTATGCCAGGTAAAAGCACAAGGCGAAACTGGGGAAATCCTATTGAATACGAATCTCGTTATTTTAGCAATCGGATTTACCGGACCATCACCGTCCCCAGTACTTGAAAAACTAAATGTAACCCTTACGTCCAGGGGAACCATTGCCACAAACTCTAATTATATGACAAATCAGGCAGGAATTTTTGCTGCTGGAGACGCTCACCGAGGCGCCTCACTGATCGTATGGGCGATCTCAGAAGGGCGAAAAATGGCCACTTCAGTTAACCTCTTTCTAAAAAATTGCAGAAAATCCTGAAATTTAAATATTAGAGATAAAGTGGATCATGGGCTCTGATCCAGTTCTCTACCCTTACCTTGAGTAATTCAATTTCTTCAGTCGGTAAATCTAAGGGATTCAACCGTCGTTCCTCAATTTTAGAAATTGCCATTTTTTCAAATTTTGTGGCTTCTTCTCGAGTTAGACCTATCTCCCTTTCCAGTAACTCCGCCAACTCATCAGGCAAATGCCTCATATGAGCCAAATAGCCATTCTCCCACATCTGGCGTCGGTGATACTCTCGAACGACGCCTTCCTTATAAATGAGCTTAAGCACAGAAACAACCCCTGGAACCGGAATGTAAATAAAGTTGGAGGCCATCAATATAGCTTGTAAAATTTCCCTTTTGATTACCTCTCGGTTTGGATTCAAAAAATCAACCACTGAATGCGGCCTGTTTGACCGGCCCAGTTTAGTAAAACCCAAACTGTAAATCTTCAGTTTTTTTAGAGTCCTTGTCACTGGATCTCGTTGGGCTCCAAGTGCAAAGTATGTATTAGCAATTGGATAAACTTCAATATTTCGACTCTGAAGGGCCTCTAAAGAAGAGGCCTTTGAATGATTAATTTTTTCATAGTATTTTCCTACTGTCATATCTTTGTCTTTAAATGCATTCATTAAAATCGAAGACAAAATCGTTTGACTCCGTAGTAAATAATAGACTCCATCCTGAAGATTCTGAGTCGAAAGCTGAGTTGTATAAAAAGGTGAATTTTTGTTTCCAGCTATGGCTTCTGAAAACAAATGAAGAGCCTGTGCATGATGGTGAAGATATAGAAGTTCAATAAAATCAAAAACTCTCTCCATGAGTGCTGCCGCAGCCTGCGGAGGGCCATAAAAAGGAATCGCGTTCAAACCGCCTTTCACCAAATTGGTAATCGTAGCCCAAATCATAGCTTTTCTCAAAGACGATCCGCACCTCCTCAGGTCCACTACCATCGCTGGAAGAGTCATCTCCAACTGCTGGCTTTGTTGAGGTGGTATTTCGGCCATGTTAGAAGGAATTGGGGGGTCGACAGTTTGAGCTAGATTGGCCAAATTAATATTTGAAATCCCAACAGATCCTAAAAATAGAAATTTCCAAAAGTGACCATCGTATGCCGTAGAAAGTGTTTTGTCATAAATAGCAAAAGGAACCTGATCCCCAGTAGATGGGTCCAACCCAAACCCAAGAACATACTGATCAGATAAATTTTCAAAATGTACAATCTCACTGAGTTGAGTTTCTTTTGAAGGCGAGGCCGCCCTTTCAAGACCTACAGTCTTTCCGCTGCGCCCAAGCGCAAAAACGGGATATTCCATAGCACCACTCAAACACCACAGTTCGATCATTATGATTGGAGTCAGTTTAAATTTACAAGTATTCCATCTAAAGTTCATGAAATACCTGTTCAACTCCCTCTTTACTGACTCTATCCTCGATATATTCTACGACAGATTTAATCTTACTTTTTATTACAGCTATCTTACTACTAGGAACTAAATTGGAAATCTCCTCATCGATTAATTCAGGAGTTTTATTAATCTGAGCTATTTTTTGATACAAATTCAAACTTGGAATTATTTCCTCCATTTTCTGATGTGAGGGCCTGAAAAAAATCGAAGCTTCAAATGAGCATCCATGATCTATCAAAATAAATCGTCCATCATTTGATAACAGGTAATTGTCCAAATTTCTGTCCCAATTCGAAATCAACCAATCGAACATTTTTACATCTTTTGGGTGGGCTGCCCTTCCACTCGGAAGACTCCATTTGCCAGCCCTAATAGGATGATTCATATCCACTTCTACCATTAGCCGCCCAGAAGTAGTTTTATTGACAAAATACTGAAGCGAACCTCTGCCCTTGGCCAAGGTTACTTCCTTGGTCAAGGGAACTAAATTCAGATCCAAAAGCCGATCCATTCGATAGGCAGCGACTTCACTCTTAAAGTTACCGGCAACAGAATCTCTAAAACCCTGTAAACTAAAGAAACTCGCAGGCGCCGGCTTATAAACACCCCTCACACCGTAAGGAAAGGTCAAAATAGTAGTGGTAGTAAACCCGCCCCCCAGAGGAGAACTCTTCTCGACATCGTCATCTCTTAGGACATCACGATCAATCCAGCTCTCTAGCCGTTGAGCCGGTACACTCTGACCTATTGTCCTCAGTCTCCATACTGCACGCTGATACTGGCCCCGAGCCATAAGTTCAATATAGGTAAGATCTTCAAAGTAAAATTTTCCCAATATCTCAAAAGACTTTGAATTTACTAAAGATGGAAATAAGTCACTCGACTTTAACCAAGCACTTAGAAATTTTTCACATGATAAGTCCATGGGATAGCCGTGAACCTTAGGCAATTGACCCATTAAGGGCTTTAGACCAAAAGGGGCATGGTTTAGAGCCATTTTTTCCAAATACCTAATAATTTGAGGGTTTTCGCTCACTAACTTTCTAAAATCTTTTCGCAATTCTTCGCTAATTTCGCTAACGGCAAGAATTAAATCAGAATAAGTAATATGAAAATAATTACCTTCTATTCTTTGCAGCATTTCATGAGTAAGTAAAATTTCACGCCCAGGAGAACTCGCCAGTTCAAAAAATAAGTTCTCGTATTGCTTGATTTTATTAATTAATTTAGGATCTTCAATAATTTTTAAAATTAATTCATTATACTGTGAATAGGTTTTTTCTTTTTTTATCCATCCGGATTCAATGAATTTTAACTTCATTTCAGACCGAATTTCTTCCTGAACTTCTAGGAACTTTTGCCTTATATATTTCACATCCTGATTAAGAGAAGCTAAGAATATCTGCCTATTATTAGGTATTGAATTTTTCAAACTTCTAGGGTCTTCGTTATGAAGTTTTTCAGAGAAGAAATGAATGAGCTGAGTTTTAAACCCTTTACAAATGGGTTTAAAACTCTCTTCTTGGCAAAGACTTCGGTAAAGCATTAAGCTTTTATCGTTCTCCGAGACGAGAAGCAAATGACGATAGGGATCAAAGATATCTTGGTTCTCCAGATAGAGGTTCATATAATCCTCTAAAATATGAACTAAAAAAGACGTTTGTTCCTCGGCAGAAAGCGTTCCGCCCTCAGTTTCAACTTTTTCAATTTCACTTAATGAAAGAATGAGCCCTGGCACCTGAGATTTTAATCCATCTAAATCAGATGGACTCGAATTCAATAGAAATCGATGACTCAACTCTAAATTGGTTTTATTTTTATTTAAGCAATACCTAAGAAAAGGCCCTTTTTCGAAAGCAAAACCCGACTTTGTCTCAAATAAAATTAAGAAAAACATAACACTAGAAACAAATATGCCAGCAGATTTGATGATTGTGTTCAAATTTTTATCAGGCCCACTTTCCATGGACTCCCCCCTGTTACAGACAAACCATAAGTAGTATCCTGCAGAAGCGACATACTTTTTTTTGTGCTTTTGCAAATAATGTAATTTAAAAAAACATCTAGTTCAGTGGAGAGTTTTCCCCTCAAAGACCATTGGAAGCCCTTCTTGAAGTCTAAATGTCGGTGATGCAACCACTTCGATTTTTGCCCCAGGTGCTACATGAAACTGAATTGCACTCTGAAGGAGTTCAGCTAGAAAAATTTTCATCTCCTGAAGAGCAAAAAATCTACCCATACAGATCCGTTTACCCTGCCCAAAGGGAGTAAATGCACTGGAATGTCTCATCCCGCAGGGGTGATGGGTTTGTTCACCGTCAACTAAAAATCGATCTGGATCAAATTTTTCTGGATCCCACCAGTAAGCTCTCAACTGATGGGTCGCTTGAAAGAAAATAAATAGAACTGAATCTTTTGGCATTCGATACTCACCTACCTCGACCTCTTCTCGTGCAACTCGAACGATTCCGGGCGCAGATGGATGCAAGCGAAGAGTCTCATGAATCACTGCCTCAAGGTAGGGCAAATTCTGAAGAGTAGCTTTCAATTCATCGCTATTCATATTTTCTATATCAAGGCCCTTTCCACCGAGTATCGACTGAAGCTCTCCCAAAGCTTTTTTTTGGACTTCAGGCTCTTGAGAAAGATGATACACTGCCATTGAAAGTGCGTGTGTGGTCGTCTCGTGGCCTGCAAAAAATATATTCATCACCTGATCTACAACGCTGTCTCCCGTTAAGCTAATCCTCTGAGGATCTGTGAAAGGCTCTCCTTTTTTCAAAGGACCTGCCGTGCGAAGCGTCCGAATCAAAGTGCCACCTCCGGCACCTTGCTGCTCCAACCTTTCATCTTCTCGAAACATATCCCAGATCAGATCCTTGATAACAGCAAAGGCTCTGCGATACTGCTCGTTGTAGGCCGTAGGCAACCAAGTCATAGGGTTTACGAATGGATCATGAACTAACCGATAGTTAATAAATTCGAGAACAATTTGAAAAGCGGAGTGCACCCCTTCTAAACGGGTCGCTGGTATTTCGAGGCCAAGCATATTGGCCGAAATCGTTTGCATTGTAAAAATTGCCATTTCAGATTCTAAATCCACCTTGTTTTTGTCTTCCAATCGACGAATGAAGGCTCTAGATCTTCTGACCATATCTCCTATATAATCTTGAACTCCCTTGACCCTTCCTTCTTTGCAATTTGAAGCCGCAGCAAAATGAGGGAACATAGTTTTACGCAGGTTAAGCCATTGTTCTCCCGTCTCGAGGAACCCAATTGCTTGCTCCGCCAAGTAGTTTTTCAAATCCTTCACAGCAAATCCCTTTGAAAAATTTTTTTCTTTTTCTATTAAAATCTCATTAATGTCGTGAGGATCCGTTATTATATAAAGACTTTTTGGGCCAAACTGAACTCTGACAGGAGTCCCGTCAGACCCATATTTTCTCCAAGTATCCATTAAATAGGGAATAGCCCCCTTTTTGTACATCTCTGGAAAACTCCCCCATAAATAGTTATAAATAGGAACATCTGGACCAGGGGCTAGGCCATGATCTCGAACGGAGCGAACCAAATACGCAGCGTGCCGCTCCTTGCAGCCAGAACGTTCTACCCTGTCACAGCCCAAATGTGGAATAGCCATCAAATGTGCCTCCCTGAAGGGGTGTGCATTTAAATCCGCAAGACTACCTTCCTGAGGATCACCGTCCATCCAAGGAAGGTGGGTACAAACGTCATCCGACACATTCCCATGAATGAGTTGATGCAAATCTAGATCCCGGGCGGTTGAATTCGTGTAATAAAGACCTAATCCAGGAACCAAGCCAAACATAATACTAAAGACTCTCTGACCTCCTTTCTGGTCGACCTCATCTTTTTCCATGCTCTCGGTAATGTAACGATCTAAAAAAATTCGGCCAGAATATTCATACTTTCCAGGCGGCACAGACCGATAAACCTTGAGCCAACAGTTAGGGAACTTTGCCCAAGCAAATGGAACCGCACCCGTTGAGATTAAAACGGTCAGACCTATTCGAGACAAAAAACGGAAAAGAAATCGAATCATACCCATCGCCCACATCCCCCTCTCGATGAACATCAAACCTGTGTTTGCTCTCCCTAAAAAATACAGTGTGCTATTATCATCGACCCCCAGTTAAGGGAATATTAAACGTAATTTTTGGATCGGGTGCTGTCCACTCTGGGAACATAAATCTAAAATCGCAACACTACTTGAAGGTCAATTCATTAAAATTTATGGAAATAACTTCTGGACTCACTGAGTCAATAGAAATCAATTCGAACTATGAATTGAAAAAAATTTTGATTCAGTGCGATCTTTACTTGATATCACACACATAAGAGGTAACATCATTGTTGAGCGTTACAATTTGTTGATGCTCTAACGGAGGAAATAGAGATGGCAGCGAAAAAGAAAGCCACGAAGAAGAAAACTGCTAAAAAGAAAACTGCTAAAAAGAAAAAGAAGTAATCTTCTCTGTTCTTGTTTTCTTCAAAGCCCTGGGCGAGAGCCTAGGGCTTTTTGGTTTTAGGGGAGGACAATCTCTAAGGCCTTCATTGAATGGTGGCCTTACTATGAATCCGGCTTTTCAGGGCACGAGGAAAAGTCGGACCTCGATAAATCCATCCAGTATAAATCTGAATCAAATCTGCCCCTTCGGAGACTCGAG
>JANNCA010000410.1:0-11114 GCA_031386075.1 Oligoflexia bacterium | reverse complement strand
CGGCTGCCCCGCCAAATACTGAGACGACTACCTGCCCGCAAACGACATCAAACTTCCCCCACTGGGGCTTAAATAAAATCTCATCCCCTCGTCGCACCGTACAAGAGTCAAAAGTCAGAAGAACGATACGGTCTTGCTTTTTGAGTTGAGCGATTAAAATTCCTTCGATCACCACACCCGATGCGAGTTTAAGTTGACCCTGAGCTCCCACATTGAAGCCTGCTTCACTCAATTGAGCTTCTGTCACCTCTACAATAGGCGAACTATAGCCATCTTGATGATGCTGAACCCCCTGACCTTCAATTTCTTGGTCGCCATAGGAAAGCTGCACCGGACCAATCCAGCGAATAAAATCTGGCCTCCCACTCGAATCTTGATAAAAATCACTAACCACCCCAGTCACTTGAATTCCTGAATCCAGGACAACTGTCGTGACCGTTTTAGCCTGCGTCGCTTTTTCTAAACCCGCAAGCTTGCCCTTTCGGAAGGCCATTTGATCTGCCAATTGGTCCAACGCTTTTTTCAGAACCTGAAAATCTGGAGCAACATAGAGCTGAGGCTGTGGTCGAGTAATATCGTAGCTCATTTGAATGCATTCAATGGAAAAGGGAATTTTTTTGACCTGATCAGTCAGACAATGAAAACTTTCGCTCATCGAAGAAAGGAGCCCTGCTCCATAGATCTTCGGATGATCGAGGCTACCCACCATTCCATACTCGAATGTCCACCAAGCCATCCGAGAGAGCAAGGC
The DNA here is from genome assembly GCA_031386075.1 of Oligoflexia bacterium. Classification (GTDB taxonomy): domain Bacteria; phylum Bdellovibrionota; class UBA1018; order UBA1018; family UBA1018; genus CAIYTD01. The sequence continues at coordinate 10,363 of JANNCA010000410.1, read as the reverse complement.
CGCCTCACTCTCATAAGTGATCGAAGCCACTGCGAGATCTAATTTTCTCTGAGCTGCCATGACGTCCATTGGGGAAGAATGAGAATCCTCCTTAGCATCCGACAAATGTCGAATCGCATGGTAGACGTCCATATCCTGCAGCGAAAAAATAGCCTTTCTTGAAATTTCGCCATAACATCGAAGGTAATCGGCATATTCAGGATCTGCAATCATGGGAGCGTGCCCTGCCGCCTCATGAACAATATCAGGCGCCGGGGTATAGGCCAAATGCTCAAACTTTCGCATACCGCAAGCAATGGGCAACACCCCGAGCGACAAAAACTCCATGAAAACAGTAGGAGGAATAAATCCAGAAACAGGAACAGCCCGCCAGTGAAGCCTTCTAAGGCAAGTGTCCATGTCAGAAATTAATGGAATTTTCTCGGTAGAAACCCCCGTTTGGTGCAATCCATCGAGGTACTTTTGATGAGCCCGATCGGAAAAAAAAGCTTGGGAAATTTTTAATATAAATCGCCAGCTCGCATGATCCATCGGGGTATAAAACGCAGCATCCTGTTGAGCTATGTAAGGAATGAGGTACTTTGGTATCTCTTCCGTCAGCATTGAGTTTCCCATGCAAGTGACAATACCCGAACCTCACCCGCTAAGAAAGAATATAGAAAATCCACTTTAGAAAATCTTGTGGTAGGATCGGGAATCGAAATGAAGACCACCAAGTACCCGATCAGACCTCCCAGCAATCACCCCAGAAAGCATGAAGAGGAGCACTTAGGCTCAATCTGGAAGCACCCCTACATGATCTACAGTGTCCTCACTGTTATTTTATTTCTTTTTCTGATCGCAGCAGGTTATTTAGCCCTAAAAAACGGCTGGATACCTAACCAGGCACCCCTATGACACCATCTCAGTCCACTCGAACGGTATTGATCACTGGAGGCTCTCGAGGCATTGGCCTAGCTCTTGTGAAGAAATTTAAAGCTGAAGGATGGTGGGTAGCCACCTGTGCCACTCACGAATCTCACTTACTCAACAATCCAGCAGATTTTACCTTTGTCTGCGATGTGAGCAAGCCTTTGCAAGTAAAAAAAGGGATTGAAGAAACCCTACAAAAGCGGGGACAACTCGACGCATTGATGAATAATGCAGGTTTAACTGGCGATAACCCCATGGCCCCTGACTCATCGGATGAACTTTGGCATCGGATCATTGATGTTAATCTTCACGGCACATATTACTTTTGTAAATACGCTGGCACACATCTTCGAAATGACACGGGAAGAATCGTGAATATTGCATCCAACTTAGCACTCCGAGGCGTTCCTGATGCGATCGCCTACTGTGCCGCGAAGCATGGTGTTCTTGGGCTCACTCGGTCTCTCGCCCATTATTTTGCGCCCCGAAGAATCACAGTCAATGCCTTGTGCCCAGGATGGGTTAGAACCGATATGGCGGCAAGCCGATTCGTAGAGCTTAAGATCACCGAAAAGGACGCTCAAGCCTCTATCCCTTTGGGCCGACTCATAGAGCCCGAAGAAGTCGCAGATTTCGCTTATTTTCTCGTAGACTCCAAGGGAGGTGCCATGACGACAGGGCAAGCCCTCACACTAGACGGCGGACTACTGGCCTAATGGAGTGCCTTCACTCATGAATCCTATTGCAAAACTTCTCATCGGAAGTGGGGCATTACTCATTGCCTTTGGACTCCTTTGGCAATTGGGTGGAAAATACCTTCCACTGGGGCGCCTCCCCGGCGACATTGTCATCGAAAAAGAACATTTTCAGTTTTATTTTCCCATTGCCACATCGATCTTAGTGAGCGTGATCGGGTCACTCATTCTTTACTTGATTCGAATCTTCAATGGAAAATAAAGACAACGACGAAAACGAATTCCAAAATGCGAAAGACCTTGCCATCAAGCGAGCCTCACGCAAGGTCTGTTCGACCTATGACATGAAATCCTATCTTTTGAAAAAGAAGGTAAACCCGGAATTTATTCCACCCATTATTTTAAGACTAGTTGAATTGGGCCTACTCAATGATGAATCTTTCACCAAAGCCCTTACCCGAACCCAAGCCTCGCAGGGAAAAGGTCCCTTTGTCATTCGCCAAAAGCTCAAAAATCATGGATTAACACTGTCGCCCGAGCAAGTCACTGAACTCGTCGTACGAGAAACAGAAAAGCCGATCCTCGACACCGCAAAAGATTTTCTACGACGCCGTTACCCGAAAGTGACCCAATTCCTTCAATACGGACGGACCGCCGAAGAGAAAAAAGAAACCTCTCGAGCCATTCAGTCTCTTATTCGGCGCGGCTTTTCTTACGCACTGGCCTTAGAGGCGCTCGAGCAGGTGCTTCACGAACAAGAGTCCGAGGAATAGACGAACTTGGCCGAGACTTCACGCCCGGTATGGGTTGAGTTTGACGGCCACTTAGGGACTTCTGCAAGGTTTTTAGCTGCACCACGAGTGCTTCATCTCGTTCAGTCACTAAATTAATGACTCGTCCCTTCCGCCCAGCCCGAGCGGTACGACCCACTCGATGGACGTAATTTTCTATCTGCTGAGGTAAATGATAGTTAATGACTCTACCCACATGCTCAATATCCAGGCCTCGGGATGCTAGGTCTGTGGCAATGAAAATACTCACTTTTCCATCCCGAAAATCCTTCAGATTTTTCCTCCGCACGACTTTATCCATCTCGCCCCGATAGATCGTACAGGTATGTCCTTTTTTGCGTAATTCTTGCGCCAAGGTGTCGCATTGCTCACGGGTGTTAGTAAAAACGAGAGTCCCTCCGGTGACTGTCTCAGTCAGAAGTTTCTCAAGCAGAGGGAAGCGCTTTCCGTTCACAACCTGTAAATTCTGGGTGGTCAACGTAGGCACAAGCTGGTGACTGCCTTTACTCCGCAGAACCTCAACACCGGCAAAAACTTCGTTCATGAGCGCCTGCACAGCGGGATTTACCGTGGCGGAAAAAAGAGCTTGTTGACGAACGGGCGGACAGTCCTTTACAATGCGATGAGCATCCGGCAGAAAACCCTGATCCAACATCTGGTCGGCTTCATCAAAAACCAAAATTCGAACATCACAAAGATTAATCAGGCCCCGATCCAAAAGCTTGACCAGCCGCCCTGGGGTGGCGACAAGAATTTCAAATGGACCTTGTATATTCCGCTTTGCAATCTCCAATGTTGTACCACCCAAAACGCTCCGCACCCGAAGACGGGTTGTATGCGTAAAAGGCTTGAAAACACGAGTAACTTGCTCACCCAGTTCGCGAGTCGGGACAACCACACAGGCACGAGGCATGCCCTCGAGATTCGTTCTTAATCCCCGATTCTCCATACTTTTGAGGATGTGTAAAATTGGCAAAACATAGGCCAGGGTTTTACCACTTCCCGTTTCCGACACACCCACTACGGAACGTTCCTGAAGAAGAAGAGGAATCGCAAGATCCTGAATCTCTGTCGGGGTAATCCAACCCTTTTCCGACAAAACCGCCTGGAGCGAAGGGAGCAAATCAAAATCAGCAAATAAACTCATGAAGCCATACCTTTTAACAAATTTCTCAGGAATTGATTCCCGCATTCCCGGTAATTCCGATGATCTTGTTTTCTACAAAAAGAACTTAATTCTGCTTTTGAAATCTTAATGCCTGATTTCTCTATGAGCTGAATGATGTCATGGTCTTTGAGTTGAAAAGCGACCCGTAATTTCTTGAGAATAATATTGTTCGTTATTAACGTTTCAATGGACTGAGGAGGGCCATTTTCTATTTTACCTCGCTTAAAAACAATCAATCCATTTAAAAACTGAGCCAACACTTTATCACTACAATTCTTGTAGCCTTCTTCGTCTTCTTGTTTAAGAAAAGACGCCAGATCATCTGGACTGACCTTGAAGTCAGCAAGACTGATGATTTCAATGAGTTTAGTTTCATTTACGTTGAGGATATATCTCACTCCTCGAAGAACATCATTATTGGTCATGTTTAAGCCCACACTAGCACAGTTCTTGAGGTTTAGCACTCATAGAGATCAAGGCCTTCTGGATCGAATCAAACCTGGCCAAAACAAAGGCGCTAGAGTAGTCTACGAAGCCTTATGGATAGCCAACAAAAACAAAAAAACCTGCTTCACCCTCGAAACCGGCATCGAGATCCTTATGACTTCAAGTGCCTAGCAGAAAGCTTTCCACCTCTTTCACAGTTTGTATCTAAAAATCAGTTCGGTAATATTTCAATCGATTTTGCAGATCCCTATGCAGTTAAAGCTCTAAATCAGGCCCTATTAAAATTTTTCTATGGAATATCGAACTGGGACATCCCTGCTCATAGCCTTTGCCCTCCGATTCCCGGACGTGCAGACTACATCCACACTCTTGCCGACCTTCTCGCTTCATCAAACCGGGGAGTGATACCCAGAGGGGGATCGATTCGAGTCCTTGACCTGGGAGTAGGCGCCAACTGCATCTATCCACTCATTGGCCATCAAGAATACGGCTGGTCATTTCTAGGTTCTGACATTGACCCCATTGCCCTTGCTAATGCCCAGAAAATCGTCGATCAAAATGAAGGTCTTTCGAAAACCATAGAGCTTCGGATTCAATCCTCACCCAGCCAGTTTTTTGAAGGATTAGACCTAACAGACGGAGGATTTGACCTCTCCATGTGCAATCCTCCCTTTCACAACTCCCTTGAAGAAGCCGAAGAAGGATCTCGAAGAAAGTGGAGAAACTTAGGAAGTTCTGGATCAGACAAACGAAATACCCCTCCCGTCCTGAATTTTGGAGGACAAAGCACGGAACTTTGTTATCCAGGTGGAGAAAAAGCCTTTATTCGCCAAATGATCAAGGAGAGCCGACTCAACTCTAAAAAATGCAAGTGGTTTACCACCCTCGTATCGAAGGAAAGCAGCCTTCCAAGTATTTATAAAGTATTAGAAAAAGCCAACCCATTCGAGGTAAAAACCATCCCGATGGCCCAAGGGCAAAAAAAGAGCCGGATCGTTGCCTGGACTTTTACGAAAGAAAAGGCGTAAGTTTATGATCCGCCATATCCTAACAAAATCGCAGGAAATCGTCATTTTTTAACCTTAAATTTTAATTTCCCTAACATTCTGCCCGGCATTCACCCCACCCCATCGGGGCTCTATGCCATTTCGAAATTGTTAGCAAGGCGCTTGACTTGGCCTTTCCCTCAAGCGACTCTATAGCCAGGATGACTCCCTTGGAAAATCATGCTTTGGTGATAAAAAAATGTCTGCAAGCGATCAATAAAGTAGTTCTCGGTAAAAGCGCCATTGTAGAAATTGCGTTTGCAACGCTCCTGGCGCGTTCTTCTGTTTTGATCGAGGATCGGCCCGGACTTGGTAAGACCACTTTGGCAAAAACTTTGTCGAAAGTTCTAGGACTTAGCTTTCAACGCATCCAATGCACGAATGACCTCCTGCCCATGGATATCCTGGGGCGAATGGACTTTTCGGTGAAAGACCAGCCTAGACTGATCGAAGGCCCTATCTTTGCATCTATCGTCCTTTTAGATGAGCTCAACCGTGCCCCGCCCCGCACTCAAAGCGCCTTTCTTCAAGCTATGGAGGAAGGGGTCGTTAGCTTAGAGGGTACGACAAAGGACCTTCCACAACCTCAAATGTTTATAGCGACTCAGAATCCGCATGATCAGATCGGGACCAGCCCACTTCCTGAATCAGAATTGGACCGATTCACAGTCCGGTTAAGTTTGGGTTTTCCAAGTCCTGAACACGAAAAACAGATCCTTCGTGGGACGCCTCGGGAGGAGTTCAAGTGTCTAGTGGAGGTGATTTCAAAGTCGGACCTCATTGAGATTCAGAATGCCGTCGACAAAGTAAAAGTTTCAGACGCCTTTTTGGATTTGGTAGTTCGTTTTCTGAATCATACGCGAACCCAAGGTGGCTTTCTTTCTTCCCGCGCTGGCCGAGACCTCGTCCGCGTTTCTCAAGCTACAGCTCTCATTCGAGGACGTGAATTCACCATCCCCGATGACTTTAAATCGTGTTTGGCACCAGTAATTTGCCATAGAGTCAAGGATGCAAATGACTACATCGAAAGTTTTTCATTTCAAGCCTAGCCAGGTCTACGGAGTTCCAAACTGGAAAGGGCTCGCGCTGTTTTTTGTTGTAGGGGCCGCTCTTTATTTTTCAATCTTGAATAACTCCTGGGTGGAACGCTGGATTTTTATATTGATGATTTTGATTATTCTTTTTCATTTAGCTGAACTCAACGACCAGTTCAAAAGCATGAGTTACCGGCTGCCTTTTTTTATTCCGCCGTTTGCAGGCGAAGAAAGTCGCATTCCACTCCAGATTCAGAACACAAATTCAAGCCCTTCAGAGACTTTTCTTATAAAATTTCAGGGAGTTGTCGATTGGTGTGAGTGCCCGTCCATCCCCTCAGGGGAATCCAGGACGATTCATTTGGCGTTTCACCCTCAATCTAAGGGTAAACAGTTGCTTCCGGTCCTTAGAATAAGAATGAGAAGTACCCCAAATCTCTTTTTTCTTTGGCAGAACGCCGAAGCTTCGGAAGGTATTTCAGTTTTGCCAAAGGCGATCGATCATGGAATCAGTGTTTCGGTAGGTTCAAGAAAATTCGATGATTACGAGCTGAACACAATTGACCTTATCAGGGATCCCAGATTGTTTTCAAAAATCGATCAGAAGCTGTTTCATAAAACTGGGAAACCTTACTTGAGAGCCTTCAGGATTATCTGTCCAGAAATCTCGGCCTTCTTGAGGTGGAGCGATTTAAAGAGCGTCGACGATGCCATTCGCGAAGAACAATTTTCTTTTTGGATCAAATATTATCAGGGGATTAAACATGAAGAGATTGGGAACGTTGTTATAGAAGCGCCCTTTTACACCCATAAATATCCAGCGGCCTATGTTCCATGGGTAGAACTCAGAAAAAACTATTCGGATTGGTTAAATGAAAAACAACACGATTCGCCAGCTCATCGGATTTTTTAGTCTTGGGCTCAGTGTCTACTTCATAAAAGACATGCGGCCAGGGGCACCCGCCTTTATCATTGCTACTGGTGCTGCACTTCTGTTTAGTTACCTTCATTCGATTAAAATGGCTCTGACCAATATGCGGACGATTGTTTTGTTGTTCGTAGCATTCAGTATTTTGTTTTTTGCTTTCAGTGACGATTTACCTTCATTTTCAACAGAACATCAAACTGGAGCTTGGCTTGGGGGAGATCTAAACCCCGGACAGATACAAAGGCTCAGACTTTCACACAAAGTGGCTCTAGAGCTGTACTTGGATCACACACCTCACGACGATGATCGTTACTTCAAGATAGGGGTATTGAACGGATCGCTGGACGGACTTAACTACAAGACACTGCTTCAATCCCTCGATGACCAATTGATGCCTCAGGCAAAAAATTGGGCGGCAGTCAATCTTCGTGAAATTGGCCTTGAGGAAAAAGTGAAGAGAATCGAAAAATGGTGGAAAAGAGACTTTACCTACTCTTTGGAGCCTGGAGCTATTCTCGGAGGCCACCCGCTGGATCATTTTCTATTTCGATCCAAAAAAGGCTTCTGCGAACATTACGCAGCGGCGTTAAGCAGTCTATTGCGGCTAGATGGAATTAAGACGAGAGTTGTGGTTGGATTCTACGGGGGAGTATGGAATCCCTTCATTCACAGGCTCACCTTCGAGGAAGCGGATGCCCACGCATGGGTAGAGGCACTCAACCCTTTAACTCATCACTGGAAGGTCCTTGACCCTACATTCTGGGTGTATCCTGATCTCAATCATCGAAAGATAGATTATTCTATTATGATTTGTGTTTTAGTTGTATTCGGTGGATTAATTGCCGTTATTTACATTTTTCGTTCTCGAAATCGAGATCCACTCTATATTTTTAAGTCAAAAATAGAAAAACTTGAGAAAAAATTCCGGTTATCAATGCTGGGTAAAACATTCTCGGAGCGAGTAGATCTGTTGATTTTCTCAAGTCCTTCCTTAAAAACAGAACTCAAAGAATCGCACTCCTTGTACCTAAAAAAGTATTACTCCGAAAACTCTACACCGAAGACTGAACTTATTTTTTTAGCATCGCTACGAAAGTGGTGATTGCAATTTTTTAATAATTTAACAGACCTTTCCCAAAAGCTTACTCGTCCTGAGCCCGAAAGTGGACTTACCCCGAAAAAGTGGACACTATTTTATGCGGCTAATGACTCCTCAAATTGGGCGGGTGATTTATATCCAATTGAAGAATGAAGACGCTCTCTATTGTACCAAACTTCTATAAATTCGAATATAGCTTTTTTTGCCTCTTCTCTAGTTTTAAAACTAGTTCTATATATTAATTCTTTTTTGAGGGTGGCAAAAAAACTCTCGGCAAATGCATTATCGTAGCAGTTTCCCTTCCTCGACATACTGGTCTTGATCTGGCGTCGTTTGAGTTCTTCGCGATAGCCCTCTGATGCGTACTGGGAACCGCGATCAGAATGCGTCAGAAGGGTTCCTGGGGTCCAAGACTGCCTCCCTAGAGCCATAGCTAGTGCTTGAGTAAGCAGTTCCGTCTTCATGTGATCTGCCATTGAAAAGCCCACCAGTTTTCGCGTGAATAAATCTACGTAGGTCGCAAGATACAAAAACCCTTCGCCAGTGGGTATGTAACTGATATCCCCAGCCCAAATCTCGCTTGGTCTTTTAGGATGAGTTTCAGGTTCCTCCGTTTTAAATATCCTAGGCGCTATTGGAAGATCATGATTAGAATCCGTTGTCTTCACTTTGAATCGCTTAGAAATCAGGCCAGAAATACGTGTTTTTTTCACTAGTCTAGATACTCGGTTCTTGCCAGCTTTCTTTCCAAGCTGTCTCAACCTTTCATAAATTCTTGGCAAACCATACGTACCACGACTCTGCTTATGAACCTCCCGAATTTGAGCAATAATGCACTCGTTCTCTTGGTGGCGTTCCGATGGGGGACGACTCAGCCAAGCGTAAAATCCGCTCCGACTTAACCCTAATGCAATACAGGAAATACTCACCGGCATCTTCTCGCTTACCATCGTTTCGACCAATTGAAATTTTACTTCAGATGGTCCTACGAGAAAAAAGCCGCCGCCGCTTTCAGAATATGATTCACTTTTTTGAGATCTGCATTCTCTTTTCGAAGTCGGGCCAGCTCTACATCCTGGGTATTTTTTTCTGGGAATTTCTGGTTTGCACTTTCAGGCCCTTTAAACTTCTTCCTCCAGGTAATAATACTGCCATCGGCTACCCCTAACTGACGGGCAGCCTCGACCGTATTCCCTAAGCTCGCAGCTAGCTCCACAGCTTGCTTCTTAAACTCAATCGTATAATTTTTCTTTTTCATGTTCTATTCCGTTCAGACACCCATTGTTACCATATTTTCAGTGTCCACGAAATCGGGGTAGGTTCACAAATGGGAACACATTGACTTTGAGACTGGCTACATGATCCTCAAGAATACCAAGAATGGACGTGATCGGCGTATCCGCATGGGCCTGAGCCTTTCAACCTTTCTCCGGTCCCTCCCTCGAATTTCAGACTGGGTGTTCATGAGTCAGTTTGGTTGGCTTCTCAGCCGAAGCCAGATTGATGAAACAATTGAATCGATTCAAAAGAAAAACCCCGATATGAAACGCTGGCGGTGTCATGACCTTAGGCACAGTTTTAGCTTTAATTTTCTTAAACGAGGTGGAGATATGTATGCCCTCAAAGCCATACTCGGACACGCAAAAATCGAGCTAACGGTCGATTTGTAAGGCCATTTTACAAGTGAACACGTGGAGCGGGATTCTCCCTATGAATAGAATGGGATTACAATTTCGTGTCGAATAGCCTGATTGAGGGTACTTCCAATTCGATAAAAGTGCCTTTGTCTAGATTTGGCATACCCTTGATCTCAGTCAACAGTATTGAGGTCCCAATTCTAAGTACGCAACAACCGTCCTCCTCAGAGGATTCCAGTTGAGCTACAATTCTAGTAAGATTGCCGCTCTTTTCAAGCTTGGGGATTGCCTCATGCGACTGGTGCGTATTAACTAACCATGTAATATCCCCATCGACTTCAATCTCGACATCGTAGCTGCAGCCGATTGTGGGCGAATTCTGTTTCCATAATCCCTCCGCTGATCCGTAATCAGAATTAAACGAGACTACGAACTCACCTAAACTAGAAGGAATAACTCTATTTACTCTGATTTCCACCGCTGCCTCCATTTTGTTTTGGAACCCTTATCACGGTATTATCAACATCCATGGTTTTAGTTTCAGGGTTAGGTTTCCACGTTTCTTCATGGTAATGATGGCGATTCGGATTGCTGTTCATTTTATGG
>JANNCA010000406.1:0-3192 GCA_031386075.1 Oligoflexia bacterium | reverse complement strand
CCTTAACAAAAAGAAGGAAGTGGACACCTACTTTAATGTCGCGGGGCGAGACTCGCTCACGACAAAGGAATGTTTGCGGGTGCGCGAGGCAGATACGCATACCGAGATTACTTACAAGCCACCTACCGAAAATCACCAGGTCATTCAAAGGCATTTTGCCAAGAAGGAGACGAATGTTTCCGTTTCAGACGGTAAAGAAGCCGTGGCACTGCTTGAGCTTCTTGGGAACGATATTCTGGTGGTCGTAGATAAGGAGCGCGAATACTACAATCTTGACGGTTGTGTGGTTGCGCTAGACTTTATCAAAGACGCGGGCTTGTTTGTAGAAATTGAAATTGAAACTGACGATGAGCAGACGGCTTTGGAGAAGATTGATGCTCTTGCCCAGAAACTGGGGCTAGATGATTCAATGATTGAAACCTTGCCGTATCGCGATGTCGTAATCAATAACCGAAAGTAAACTCTCTGAAGGAGATAAGTGATGAAGCGAATCTTTACGACGAAAACTGGACTTCAAGTCCTTGAAGGCAGGCGATTGGAGCTAATAGAGAAGTTGAGAGTCATTCAAGGCCAGAAAGGTCTTGCCATAGACGACGGCACCTGGCACGACAACTTCTCTTTTGAACAGCTTGTTCGCGACGAAAATGCCCTGAGTAAGCAATTGCGGGATATGAGGGGAGTCCTCGATGCTGTAATGGTTGTCTCGAGCGTTCCTTCAGGAACGGAAGCTCTCCAAATCGGACACATCGCCCACCTTCATATTGAGGATGATGATGTGATGAAAGTAGTCGTGGTTGGAGGGTTCGGTGAATCGGATTTGACTGCCAAGCCACCCATCATTGACTACAACGCTCCGCTCCTTGCCCCGTTCTACGGAAACGAGGAAGGACACGAAGCCATCGTTCAAATCGGTGGCGTAAGCAAGAATGTCGTCCTTGAAACCATTGAATTGAGGAGCAACTAAAATGTTCATTGTCTTTGAAGGCGTTGATGCCTCTGGAAAAACGACGGTCGCCAGACTCTTGGCGAACCATCTGCAAGCCGTGTATTACGCGACTCCTCCTAAGGAGTTCCTGGCGTGGCGGGAAGAAGTGGACTTGAGCGCCAGCGCTGATGACCACTACCGCTTCTACCTTGATGGCCTCCGTCAAGCGTCGGCGGAAATCTGGGACTTGCTCGCGGAAGGGAAAACCGTCATCGGGGACAGGTATTGGGCAACCACCTATATCTATCACCAGGTGATGGGAGCTACTGTTTCTCGGGAGGACTTCAGCGGCATTGTCCTGCCTGATGCAACGGTGCTCCTGTCTGTTTCGCCTGAAGTGCAGGCACAGCGCTTTTCGCAGCGAGGGATGTCGGCGGGCGATAGACGAATGCTCAATCAGCAAGAAGCCCTGTCTCGGGAGTTCAGGAAGCTCCTTGTGGCAGAAGAAAAGCATCTGGTGGCGATTGATACCAGCCATTTGACCCCTTCTGAAGTGATGACGCAGGCTTTTGCCGAAGTTCAGGCTTTCTGATGACGGCAACGAGCCGAAATAATGAGGCTACCAACCAAACGGAAGGTAGCCTCTCTTCTTTTCTAAAATATAGTGATGAGCGGGGTGGGGTAAACTCTATGCACTCTGCTCCATAAACCTTTTCAAGCCAAAATAGTAGAACTTTGACTCCCTATCTTCCTGGATAGAGGTTCTAATAGTGTTCAGTAGGCGGAGCACTGAAATTTGAGGCTTACTAAAGCCTCATTTTTTATACCCTAAAGTGTAGGTTAGAACCTGGTATACTATGTCTATAAATCTAAAGAAGAAACTATGTCTGATAGCTCTAAGCTCGAAAACCTTGAAACTTCACTCAAGTCATTATACGCACAACATCAGCACCTTCTTTTTCATGGATGGCATCATATTTGGTTCGTCTTTAGAAAATCCAGGGTCTTTGCCGCTGACATAGGGGCGGATGAATTTTTAGTTCAGTCAGCTGCGCTTGTTCACGATATTAATTACATTGCTGAGAAAAACTCTAAACCTGAAGCTGGTCAAGAAATTCGAAAAAAGATTTTGACTGAAAACGGATACTCTCAAGAAGAAGTTGAACGTATTGAACAGATTGTGATGGAGGAGCATACAGCCACTCGGAACGAGAATATTTCAAATGAGGGAAAAGCTCTCAGTGATGCTGATACTCTTTTTAAATCTCTTCCTGTAACACCGATTCTCTTTGCTGGGAAATACATTCAAGAAAACGACGTCGATATAGTTCAACTTGCAGAGAAGATAGTTGGTGAGCAGGCTCCGCTTATGGAGAAGGATATTTATTTTTATACTCCAAAAGCTCGTGAACTCTATCTCGACTGGGCAAAAACCAATCTGCAGCTGTGGAAGAATGTAAACGTCTGCTTAAAGGACGAAGACATACAGGAGATGCTTAAATTGTCACAGTAGAGCTCAGATCAGGGACAAAAATGGATTCTTCTTGTTCCTGTATTACGGTTCTAACATCCTTCACGATGCGGAGCAATGTTTAGAAAGAGGCTTTTTTAAGCCTCTTTCTGTATTTATGTATTGACTAAAACACCAGAATATGCTATCATCTAATGTCCGTATTGGACGACTCACACAGGAGATTGCCCATGGCAACAATCAAGTTTGAAAGCGGGGATACCTTTACGTTCCCCGGTGGCAGTGGCGTCGTATTGCCCTGCGGCAAGGCACTCATCATCGTTGGTACGGGCGGTCGTCTCGGCTATGACGTGCACAAGAATCTGATTCCTGACGGTGCTGTACCCGGTAAGCCGACGGCTCACGAAGTCGTTCTGGCTCTCAGGGCCGTTGTCGCCGCAGTGTCGCCGTGACTTCGAGGCCGCATGGTATCACCCAGCGGCCTCAGACTCTTTTTATACCAAAACCATCTCAATATCTTTCATACTTTTCTTAATACTTCCCCAATCTAGAGTTCTAAAGACATCCACTAGAGGGAGCAATTTATAAATAGAGGCTATAATAAGCCTCTATTTATGTTTTACACTTGACACTAAGAGAAAAGAAAGATACATTGCTTAGTCCAATCTGGACGCAACCTCATCGAAGGAGTGCGCATGAGCGCCCAAAGTATTCCGATTGGCATGGATCTTTCACCTGCCGCACAGGAGCGACACGAGTTCGCACTTGCGAATTGGGAGCGGCTTCAACACTTCGC
>JANNCA010000401.1:0-3392 GCA_031386075.1 Oligoflexia bacterium | reverse complement strand
GCTAATATTTAGCTTCACTTTTAATGTCTATATGTGATTAATCCTTAAAAAATTACTCCCTAAGTAAGCGACTCCTAGTGCCAACTCAAGAAAAGGGTAAATCCATCCATATAGAGGAAACGTCTTAGCTACAACGTCGTAAGTTCGATAAGCATCAGAAAACCCTTTTAAATCGAGAAATTTGAAAAATGAGAAGACGATAAAAAATCCTCCCATGAAATTCGTCATCATTCGAATGCCATTAATTTCTCCATGTTTCACCTCAACTAAACCCACTATACCCAATAGATAAGAAAGAATTAGAATAAGTGGGTAATACGTTTTCAACTTAGACTGGCCTAAGACCAAAACAGAATGGATTGGATCGCCAGAAGACGTTATATAGTTCGATGGCTTTACCAAAAATTTCGCTCTACAATGTTCTGAGCAGAAGAAAATGATTTTTTCTTGATAGAAAGTTCTAACGCCTGAGTCTCCCTCAACCTTCATTCCGCAGATGGGGTCAACATGAGTACCTTGGTTGTTATTGGGAGCATCTTGGGACGAAGCTTGCACAAACATTCTCCTTGAACTTTAATGATTTTAGAAGGAATTACCGAGTGACCTAGATGGATTGGATCGCCACCACAGCTTTAGGTCCTACGGGACCCTACTTAGCAGATACCTTTGAAATATTCAAAAAAAATAGAGACACTTGTCTGAATTCTAATGAAATATTGAAAGCCACTTACGATTGTCTGAAAAAGTCAACAAATTCTGATCAAAATTGAGTCAATATCAATTTATAAAAGCAATACAACATTCATTTCAATAGTTTTCTAAATACTTCACTTCCTGTCGCAACTTAAATCTAGTTCGACGAAATGAATTTTAAATTATTTAATATTTTATTTATTCATTGAGGCTTATTAACTAGTTTAGAAGTAAAAAAAAACACCTAGAGAAGCAACCTGAACAGCGACGACTTCATCATTAATTTTTGTGATATCGATGACTTTGTCTTCCATCTTAGCCTGGTTGGAATGCTGCTCTTTTGAGCTTAAACTGCTTGCTATAGCGTTCAAGAAAATGTTTTCGTTCGCGGGATCAAAATCTTTAGCGCCGAAAATCATTTTCTTGAACTCCTTGCCCTAAAAGGTAATCTTGAAGGCTATACCATCAACCAGTGGGGATAATTTTTAGCCTTTAAGCGAACGCCAGGGAACATGATCTCCAGCAAGAGGGTCGAATAATTGTCAAAGAACTTATTTGGAAGGCTGTTTGGAGATCAGGGGTATTTAAATCAAAAGAAGTTAAAAAAGTAGCAATAAAAAGACTAAAAATAGCGTTCCAGACTCGGCCCAATGAGAAATTACTCAAAAAAGACCCTAAAATTTACAGAATTGAAGTGCCAATTTTAAGCTTAATAGAGGATCCAAACGAACCAGAACACCCCCATTTACGTTAATTCTTCGTCGAATCAATCTGCGACGCTAATTGCGAAGTCGAGACCAACCTAGAGTCAGCGTAGTAAATCATCGAGAACAGTACCGCCATTGCGACGTTAGTATAAATATTGCCGAGGTTCAACCCGATGGGCTTGCTGATATAATTGCCAATTGTTGCCCCTACTGGATGTATAAGAACAAGAGCAGACCAGTAGGCACTTGGATAGTTCAGTTTCTTGAACCTAAAGGCAAAAAAAACAAAGAGTAACAGGAGCAACAAGAAAATACTTCCACCAAAGGCTCCCATGGGTGTGTCATTGGTGATGAAGTCCCCGCTAGTCGTTCCAAAAGTACTACTGAGAAGAATTGCCACCCAATAAAGCACTTCAGAAGAGATGTTCCGTGCTGCCTTACCCCGTTTCGTGACAAAAAAACGGGTTAATAAAATAGTGATCAAAGTGCCCATGACCACTAGAGAACCAAACTTCGTACCCAACTCAAGCGGCTTCAGCAATCCCCACTTTTTGTCGCTTTCTAAAGGTTCGAGTGTCACCCAATCCGCAAGGTTGGTGCCTCCGATATTGCCCATGAGAATGAGCGTCCAATAGTAGATCTCATTCTTCAACTTGAGCGCGATGACAAGAAAAATCACCGCTCCAAAAATGCAAATATCGAGTACCGCCCCCTGCGTGTAGCCGAGTTGAAAGTTGCGCGAGAGAAGATTCCCGACAAGTTCGCCCATAGTTGTACACAACACCATGAGCAGCCAATAGTTAAAATTCAGTTTCGGAAAATTCCCCATGAATCAATGCACTCTCACTGTATTCTTAGCACCCTCCTAGCGGTTACAAAAGTCTCAAGTTTTCGATTTTTTTTTTGACTACTCCAACTAGGCTTGCAATTCAGAAGTAACCTCTTCCAGGTGGCTCTTCTAAGTGTATCACGCTATCATCCTATTCGCAGGGTCCGGCCTACAAGCTAAGAGATGTTTTCCGAGCGACACATCAAAGGGGCTAAGGTAGAGTGTCATTATGAAAAAAAAGATGCCTATTCATACGTCGCTTTTTTCAGAGGCTTTTTCCGGTGACTCTTCCGTGAGTGCTCCACTTACATCCAGGGCATCCTGGATACTTCCCGCAATTGGACCTCTGGATCTTGCTATGGATAGCAACACCCAGCCTATCTTTATTGCGAGTCACAACAGAAAACTTGCCGGCCTTGATTTGAAGTCAGGGAGGAAGTTTTTGGAAGTCGAAATTTCATCTGGCACCGATCAAATGTCATTCGATACTGATTTCAAGACCATTTACTGCGCCTCGATGAGATCTATTTCTGTTATCAAGAAAACTGACGATGGGCTCGAACCTCTCGGGAAACTCGCAGCTCCACCTGGAGCGCATACACTTTCGATCGATTCACAGCGGCAAAAAATGTCGATTTCATATATAGACCAAACGCACAGCAAATTACAGAGATTCATCCCATGACGAAGTCCCACGCAAAAGATGGCATAACCAAAGTCCCTGAACTGACACTCCTGTTCTGGATAATTAAAATTGCCGCGACTACTTTAGGGGAAACCGGTGGCGACGCGGTCTCGATGTCGATGAATTTAGGTTACCTCATTGGAACGGCAATTTTCGCAACGATTTTTCTGATCGCTGTAGTCTTTCAAATTAAGACGCAGCGCTTTCACCCTGTCATCTATTGGATTACGATCATTGCGACGACAACTGTGGGTACCACCTTGGCCGATTTTGTTGATCGTTCGCTAGGAATCGGCTACGCGGGAGGGTCTTCGATTCTTTTCGTTTTGTTGATAGCTTCATTGACAACGTGGCGCTTTGCCATGGGTTCTGTTTCCGTTGACACGGTGAGTGCTCCAATGGGAGAGATGTTTTACTGGATTACAGTCCTGTTTTCACAGACGTTGGGAACGGCCTTAGGTGATTGGACTGCAGATAC
>JANNCA010000365.1:0-4617 GCA_031386075.1 Oligoflexia bacterium | reverse complement strand
CAATTCAGGCAAAGTGACATAGATTTTTGTCGCTAAGGAAGACGTACTGACCCAAAGAATACGTTCTTGATCATTTCTCACCCGTGCAATTTGCTCCGAGCGTTTCACGGTGTTGAAAACAAGTTCGTAAAAAAACTTCCATCGATCTCCTTTGATTTCCACTACTCCCAAAGCGTACCGATCCTCAAGCTGTCGACAAGCAGGACATTTCAACTCCCCTAGTACTTTTTCCGACGAATTTGCAATTCTATGAGCAGGGACCCACCGGCCGCGAAAACAGACGGCTTCACAAAGCGGACAGAGCACCTGGCCTCGGGGCTTTGCATCAGAGCGGTAAGGATCCTCACGAGCAGGCTCCTTAAATGCGTGCTGTTGCGAACGGCGTAGACTCAGAATATTTTTGTGGGTCATCTTTTAAATAAAAATGCATACACTATTCCGAAACAATCATTCACTGTCTCCTGCAGAACTAAACTTAGCTTGTTCGGCAGCGTCACCAATCACTTTTTCCATCAAAACCCGAAAGACATCAGCCATATCGAGTGCCGCCATCAAAACTCGCGGATCGACCTGCTGAACGCGCTCCTGAAGAGCTTCAGTTTGATCGGAAAGCCCACCCCCTCGATCGCCGGCAATCAATTGATCGTCGACATAAGACTTGATCGTCGGCACAAATAGAGATGCATCATGCTGTTCTAACTTCATTCGTGCTGTGATTTGCCTGAGTTCCTCAAAGTGAGAAAAACTCAGACCCTCTGTCTCGGCAACCCACTGAGTAGCCGAATCATCATCTAGCTCAACTCCTCCTATTGAAAATATTCGCTGGAGGAAGTCCCGCCTTAAATCTATAGAGGGAAGGTCCAGGCGAATCGACTCATCAAATCGACCCGGTCTCAAAAGCTGCATTTTGGGAGCGACTTCGGGATGTCGAGTGCTTGCCACCCAAAGGATTTCCTCGCCTCTTTCCATCGCATGATCCAGAAGTGTAAAAAAAACTTCAGGTTCCATCACGCGAGTCATCAACTCGACGTCTTCGAGCACAATCACTCTCCGAGGAGACGAAACAGCATGGGCCAAGGCCCTCTCAAAAAGGTGGGAGTCGAGAATTTGATAGGCAGGTATCGTCAAATGGTACCATTGTAGCCACTGAGCAATGGCTTTCCCGGTAGCGGTTTTTCCGCTGCCAGTAGGGCCATACAAAAATAATCCAAAACGCCAAGGAAGCCCGAGTTCATGAAATCTCTCTTGCCCTTTTGAAAAAGACTCAAGCCTTTGAATCACCCTCTGCTTGAGTTCACCCGGCAGAAGCAACCGATCAAAAGTCTCGAATGGACTCCAGGTAAACTCAAGAATACCATCCCTTGACCATCGCCCAATCATTGATTTTTGAATTTGTGAAGCTGGAATTTGGCCCACTAGTGAACTCCATTTCCCGTTCGAACAGGGTTGAGATCAGTCTTCTTCAGAAAAAAGAGCAAAACAATACAAACCACAAGCCCCACTGACATCATTGCAAAAATATCGCTAAATGCTTCAATCAGTGAATCGCGACTGACCAACATGAGAACGAACTTCATGGCTTGAAAAGCCATCGGAATCAAAATACCTCCTGAAAGCCCTTGTAAAACCCTAAAAACGACCATGCTGGTCAAATTCCAACCACAACCACAAAGTACTGAAGCAATCAAAAAGGCAGTGGAGATCCACCCCCCTTCTGACATATCCAAGCCCAAAGCTCCTTGAATCTCTCCCAAGGACGCATTGGTAATTTGAGGGTCCAGAATAACCATAAACGCGCCGAGTGAGGTGCCCAGAATGGCAACCCAATCCTCGAAACTCATCTTTGCCCCACTCGATAGGAGGATGCTCTCCACTTTGCCATTCCAAAGGACACCTGGATAGGCATCCACCCGAATACTCGCCGAATCGCCAACCTTAATTTTTTCCACCTGAGTTTCCTTGAAATTAGCTTTAATCCAAACTAATTCTTTCGGAACTGCAATAAAAAGGCTCTGGCCCGGTTGCACTGACCTTTTGCCAATAAACCCATCCACGGGAGAAAGCACATGCGTGTACTTCATTTTAAGAAGTGTGCTATCTTGGTCCCCCTTGAGTGAAGCGACATTGGCCTCAGCCGTCTCAAGATCAGACTTAGAGATAGCGTCAGAACGAATAAGTGTTCTCCCGCGCTGAAGGTCTGCCATCGCTTTTTTGAATCTAGCTTCCTTGTAGAGAAGCTCCACGCTGAAATCTGCATCATCGAGCATCGCAAGAGTCTGACCTTGTGAAATTTCCTTACCCTTAGAGACTAGTACGTCCTTAACATAACCCATGATACGGGAATTAATAGGAAACATATCAGTATCAACGTAAGCATTTTCTGTTGAGATATGATGAATCGTATAAACAAACCAATAGTAGGACAGAACTGCTACGACCAAACTACTCACAATGACTACCCAATAAATGAGATTGAGACTTACTTTTCCCTTGATTACCAGTTCAACCTGAGAACTTGGCTCAACGACCCTATAGAATTTTTTTATTTTATCAGGCTTAGAAAATGCCTGGCGCCAACGACCTGGAACCGGAGCTAAAATTCTTCCAGCATAAGAAATAAGTTCTCTTCTGACAAAGGGCTTATTTACAAAGCCACCTATGCCTCGATCAAATGCCTCCATAACAGAAATCACCGGATAGCCAGTAATAAACATCATCTTCGGACGGAGCGTGGATTCAATTTTTAGAATTGAGTTAAACAGGTCGATTACTCCCCCATGAGGCATCCGCAAATCCCTGAACACTAAATGAGGCCGAATTTTCTGAATCAACTCAAGTGCTTGGATTCCATTATTCGCGCAACTGACTTCGAATCCGGCAGACTCAAAGTCGAAAGTGAGCAGCTCTAAAATATCCTGTTCATCATCAACAATGACTATTTTCTGACCGGCATCGCCCATACCTAAATCAACCTCTTACTTTCATTCCATTTTAGCTTTAACGGAACTCTACTTTAGAATATTTAGCTATTTTTATCGACCCAAACGCACGCCAGCGAGCACTTGAAAATCCCTAAGATAAACAGACATAGAGCTGATTTGACTGATATTTTGCAGACCGTACAAATACCGTCCGTCTACAATTAGACTCACTGAAGGAAGCAAGTTGAGGTTAAAACTGAGACTGACCGTCAATCCAAAGTCGTCGGCACTATAAGAATTGGGTCCGTAGGCGGAAAGATTCGCACTTGCTGGTGCGCCCAAAGGATAGGATGAGATGCTCCCTATTCCATGTGAAAAATAGCCCCCAAGCCCGACCGCAAGCACTGGCATCAAATAATAGTGAATGGTGAAGGGTAAGTGAATGGTATTGAAGGTGACTTCCTGCTGGGCAGGGAGGGAGGTAGAACTTTGGTCAAACCCCCTAGGCAAATACAAAACCCCGAATTGAGCAAATACATTTGGAAACATAGAGAATCCAAACAAAGCTCCAAAACCATAAGCAAAAGAATGATAGGGATAAGTGTAGCCATTATTCGAACTAATCGTGCCCCCCGAGTACGCAGCAGCTCCAACAGGCGTAAAGCTGACCGCACCGGCATGACTCGACAACCCTATAGACCCAATTACCGACAAAATCATGAACTTCACGAAACTATTGACTCGTTTCACTTACAGACCTCTTCCCATCCGCCATTGGTACATTGAGGAGATATTTGGCAACCCGGAGTAGGCTTTGGCTTACGCCCACAGTAGCGTTCTACTCGGCCTAGGTACTCCTTTTCGGAATTCATGCCAGACAACAGAGGTGCGGACTTCAAAGCAAATTCCTTAGAGCTAGCAGAAGAATCGCACTTCATCACTTCCTGCGTCACCTTTTGCCTAACGAACCGAATGGTACACACCTCTGACGCCGACGAAGGGTAAACCCAAAGTACTGCATCCTGATCTACCCGAACATCCGCCGGCCTACCGAGTTCGATCGCCACGTCCGTTCGCGTCATACCTGGAATAATTTTACCTAATCGCCTTGAACCACAAATTCCAGTTTGCGAGAAACCAACCAAAACTAAGAGAATCAGAACCAAAGTTCTCATTTTATGCTACTCGGTAGAATCAATAGAAATTATAATTCGGAGAAACTCAACCCGTGCGAAAGTTCCAAATTCTGATCATCAGTATCCTCCCTCAGGTGATTCCTTCTGCCTACGCCATGGACCTGACCGAGTTTGGCGCCCTCACCCTCTCCGCCCCCCGTATTCAGCGAAACGCAAGCCCAGGGATCCACACCAACCCAGGAATTTCATTGGGTGGAGGATTCTCATTGGGCTTTAGAATATTTGACAATATTGATTTGGAACCAGGATTGATTTACACCGGGCATTCTTTTTCGACGGCAAGCACGGCAGTTCCGACCACGTTTACCACTTGGGCCACCCAAATACCTCTCATCATTCGGTATGGATTCAACGATAAATTTTCAGCAGGCGGAGGAATCTATTACAGCTATAGATCTGGAAACATCACTCAAACCTATGGTTCCACCTCTGAATCTTTTGGTTATCCAAATCTTTTCTGGTCAGTGGATGACTGGGGATTCTGCGCCAGCGCTCGATAC
>JANNCA010000294.1:0-5593 GCA_031386075.1 Oligoflexia bacterium | reverse complement strand
GAGTGGGGTGAAGAAAGATTTTCTGGCCGGATTGCCTCTGCCATTATTTCTCGACGGCGAATGGGTGAATTACCCTCGACAACTAAAGAGTTGGCGGAAATTGTTGTGCGCGCGATTCCGATGTCCGCACGGCATGGTAGGATTCATGCCGCAACACGGACTTTTCAAGCACTGCGAATTGTCGTGAATGAGGAGTTGACTGAGCTTGAGAAACTACTGAATGAGGTCATCATGGGTGTCCAGCCCAAAGGGAGAATTGCAGTTTTGAGTTTCCATTCCCTCGAGGATCGGCAAGTTAAGTGGAAGTTTAAAAATCACGAGATTTTCTCCCCGCTGACTAAAAAACCGATACAAGCGAGTGACGAGGAAATTCAACTCAATCCGCGAGCGAGGAGTGCTAAACTCAGAATCGTGGAAAAAAAGTGCTGAGGCAATGGGTTCCGTTTTGGGTTATTCCTGTTGTATTAATTTTTGCTGCCGGAACTGTATGGTTGAGGCTTGCACTTGTTCGAACCACCTACGCAATTAGCGAAATCAACCGTGAAATTGATCGATCACGGCAAGACCGGGAGCTTCTGCAGGTTAAATTCGCAGCCCTGAGGTCACCCAAAAGGCTCGAAATTTTGGCTCGCACTCACTTTGGCCTGGGTCAACCTCGGATGGAGCAAGTGATCCATTTTAAGAGTAATATTTCTTCTCGGGAACCCGTGGAGAGTCATCTTTAGGCCTAGAGAAGCTCTAGAGGTGAGATTGGGGGGGGTATGGCCCATGATACAATTCTCAGGCAGACACCTGAGGATTTTTCTAAGAAGCGTCTCACTGGACTCATGCTTGCCTGTATAGCCTTGGCAAGTGCGGAGTTAGTCCGGTCAGCCTATATTCAAGTTTTGACCCACCCTCGATTAGAGAACATGGCACGTAGGCAGTTTCAGGCGAATGCTTTGGTTCGGCCACGACGAGGACCGATTTTGGACCGAACGGGAGAACCGTTAGCCATCAATTTGGAAGTGAACAGTTTGGCAGCCAATCCCCTTAAAATGCGCAATAGGCGCAGGGTAGCGAAACTTCTTTCACGAAGTACTGATATTCCATACGCAAGGTTATTTGAAAAGTTGAGCGAGAAAAAAGAATTTGTTTGGATCAAACGACACTTATCTGAAGCTGAAATGAGAAACTTTAAAAAGTGGCGCCTCATGGATGCTGAGGGTGATTTGATCAATGGCCTTTGGCTTGTCAAGGAAAGTGACCGAATCTATCCTCACGGACATTTGGCCTCTCATATTATGGGGGATGTCAACGTAGATTCCGAGGGTTTGGAGGGAGTAGAGCTCTGGATGAACGATCGCCTTCGGGGGAAGGTTGTATCTGTAACTGCGATTAAAGATGCTTTGGGTCGTCCAACTTTTATTGATGCTGTAGCTGCCAAAAATGTTCGTGACGGTGAATCAGTTGCGCTCACTATCGATGCTTCGCTCCAATTTGAAGTCGAGCAGCATTTGAGCAATGCGATTCACAAGACAGGAGCTCGTGGTGGGTCTGTTATTGTCATGAATGCAACGAATGGCGAAATTCTCGCTTTGGCGAATGAACCCTCGTTTAGTCCGGGTGAAAAAAATATTCCTGCGGAGCGGCGAAGAAATCGAGCTTTGACCGATGGTTATGAACCTGGGTCTACTTTGAAGGCCGTGCTGGCGGCAAGTGCGCTTTCGAATGGATGGAAGTTAATGGATCAGGTGTGGGGAGAAAAGGGCTCCTTTCTAGTTCAAAATCATCGAATTTCTGAAGCGGAAGCTCATGAAAAATTTGAATGGGTGAGTTTGAAAAAAATGATTCAGGTTTCTAGCAATGTTGCCGCTGCTAAAGTAGCCCTTCAGCTCGGGGCAGATAAGTACTTAAGGACTCTCAAGAGCTTTGGTTTTGGAGAAAAAACGGGGTTAGGGTTTCCCGGTGAAATTACAGGACGTTTGCCTTTAAGAAGAGATTGGAGGCCTCTTACTTTAGCCAATATAGGGTTTGGACAAGGAATTCTTGTGACTCCAATTCAAATGATCAAAGCTTATGCTGTCTTCGCCAATGGGGGGTTGCTCGTTCAGCCTAAGTTGCTAAAAAAGACGCGCAGCGAGGCGATTTATACTTCTGATTATTCCTCGAGTCATTCCTCTGGGAGAGCGGATCTCAGAGTGATTTCTTCTAAGGTTAGCCACGAAGTTGTCGAAGCCTTGACTACCGTGACTGAAGAAGGTGGAACTGGAATGAAGGCGACTCTTCCTGGTTATCGGATTGCCGGAAAAACGGGAACCGCTCAAATGGTTGACCCAAAGACCGGGCAGTACTCGCGTGAAAAATACATTGCTTCATTTATCGGTTTTCCAGTAGACGTTGAGCCTAAAATTGTCATTTTGACTACCGTGGTTGAACCTCGGGGGATTTACTATGCATCTGAAACAGCAGCGCCCTTATTTAGAGAGGTGCTCAATTCCGTAGCCAATCATGTTGGGCTTCCCACGCAGGCAGCACCGCCGAAATTAGCCCTAGATCCTCATTTAAAGGGGCCACGGCTCCCGAGTTTGTTCAAGGACTCACTTAGATTTTCACGGGCAGCTTTTATAATACCGGAAGAATTGAAGTTCAAGCGTTTGCCTAATACTTATGGGAAGGTCAGGTCATGGATAATGCCCTCTCTGAAAGGATTGTCGCCCAGAGAAGCCTTTCGGATTTTGAAAGGGCATCCGTTTCAACTTGTTGTTTTAGGAGTCGGAGTCATCTCATCTCAGGTGCCAGAAGAAGGAAAGGAGGTTGCCGAAGGAGATAAGATTCGACTAATACTATCTGAGCCGTGACTCAATGTAAGTTCTGGGTCGGTAACTGTTGGTTCAGGGCGTAAGAACCTAAAGTCGCAACATTACCCGATTCAGCACCTACAGCAGCACACAAAAAGTGTGCTTTCACAGAAACTCCTGGAGCAAGTATGAAAAAACTGAGCCAACTTCTTCAGTCTCTGACTGAATTTCGAAAACATCATTCATTCGCTTTTGATCAGCTTTTGTCTAAGATGACTCCTGAGTTAGGTTCTTCTCTTGTCTTAGGAGTTACTGCTGATTCTAGGGAAGTGCAGTCAGGGTTTATCTTTGTGGCAATGGCTGGGGGAGTTCATGACGGCCACCAATTCATTCAACAGGCTGTGAGTCAGGGGGCAATTCTGATTGTGGGGGAGTCCGATCTTCACGATTCTATTGCCGTGCCTTATTTTAAGGTGAGTGGGTCGCCAGGAATACGATCTTTTTTGGCTGAGTTGGCCGCGGCTTTTTATGATTTTCCCTCTGAGTCGATGTGTTTAGTCGGAGTAACAGGAACGAGTGGTAAAACTACGACTGTTTACCTAATTGAGTCCGTTTTGCTGGCGGCTGGCCATCAGGTGGGCGTGATTGGAACCATTAATTTTCGGTTCGGAACAAAAACTTTCCCATCAACGCATACAACTCCTGGCGCTGTGGAGCTGCAGAGGCTCCTCTATCAAATGAAAGTGGAGGGATGTACCGCAGTGGTCATGGAGGTATCCTCTCACGCGTTAAAGCAAGAGCGTGTGAGCGCAATCGCCTTTGATTCGGTCGTATTTACGAACCTGTCTCCGGAGCATCTTGATTTTCATCTGGATATGGAAGACTACTTTCAATCGAAAAGAATTTTATTTACTGAGGTGTGTCAATTTTCGGTTTTAAAGGGAAAGAAGCCCATCGGCGTAGTAAATGGGGACGATGAATATGGGCGAAGACTGGCGCTAGAACTCAAAACGCTACCAGCGAAGGAGTTCTATTACGATTCTAATCTTCAGGTTTCATTGGAGGGTATTCGAGGGCAACTCGAGCAGACTTTGATTCAGTCTCCCCTTATAGGTTCATTTAATTGCTCAAATATCAGCGCGGCTATTGCTGTAGGGCAGAGCTTGGGGATTTCGTCGGATAGGATCTGTAGAGGGATTTCTCAGCTTCCTGGAGTCCCAGGTCGTCTGGAGCGGGTCAAAAATTCCAATGGAATTCATGTCTGGGTGGATTATGCGCACAAGCCGGATGCTTTAGAAAAAGTATTGAGGGCATTACGGTCGGTTTCGGAAGGCCATCGCCTCATAACGGTTTTTGGCTGTGGAGGGGACCGGGATCGAAAGAAAAGGCCCATGATGGGGCATATTGCGGTGAATTGCTCAGACCATGTCTACATCACGTCTGATAACCCGAGAACTGAGAGTCCAGCGCATATTATTCAGGAAATTTTAGTAGGAACCCAAGGATTTCAGAACTTTACAGTTGAGGTGGACCGAAGAAAAGCGATTCAAGATGCGCTAGGGTCTGCCCGGGCCGGTGATTTGGTTCTAATTGCTGGCAAGGGGCATGAAGATTATCAGATTATAGGCAAGGAAAAGTTCCACTTTGATGATCGAGAGGTCGCAAATGAGGTCCTCAAAAAACTTCTGTGTTGACACCGGCTTTTGAAAATCTGTAGCATCTCGTCATGCTCTTATATTTCCTATACCCGCTTCACGCGAAGCACACATTTTTTAATGTGTTTAAATACATTACATTTCGAACATTCGGAGCGAGCATTACTAGTGTTCTTCTTTGCATGCTCATTGGACCCTCCTATATTCGTTTTCTTCAAAGAAAACAGATGGGCCAATCCATACGAGAAGATGGACCGAAGAGTCACCTTTTAAAAAAAGGAACCCCGACGATGGGAGGTGGATTGATTTTGCTAGCCATAATCGTTCCAACGCTCCTTTGGTCTGATTTAACGAATAAAAATATGTGGATTGCAGTTTTATGTACATTTTTATTTGGGGTCATTGGGTATGTGGACGATTATCGTAAGGTAGTCCAAAAAAACCCGAAAGGTCTTTCTGGAAGGCAGAAATTGATCGCTCAAACGATCATTGCCTTGGGGGCGGCCTATTTTATTTATATCATGCGGGACACCCCTCCAGTTCTTAAATTTCCATTTTTTAAAGACTGGTCCCTCTATTTGGGGCCATTTTTTGTCCCGTTTGCTGCATTTGTTATTGTAGGAGCATCGAACGCGGTTAATCTTACAGATGGATTGGATGGCTTAGCTGTTGGCCCAACCATTACTACTTCGGCCACGTTTTTAATTCTAGCCTACTGCGCCGGGCATGTTAAAATAGCTGAATATTTGCAGATTCCCTATATCGCCGGAGCAGGTGAGCTGGCAGTTTTTTGTGGCAGTGTCGCGGCTTCTTGCTTAGGATTTTTATGGTTTAATACCTATCCAGCTCAAGTATTTATGGGAGATGTTGGGTCCTTGGCGCTCGGTGCCGCATTAGCAATCGTCGCTGTAGTGACAAAAAATGAAATCTTACTTGCACTTTGTGGTGGAATTTTCGTAATTGAAGCTCTCTCAGTCATGGCGCAGGTCGCGTCTTTTAAAATGACAGGAAAAAGGGTGCTTAAAATGGCTCCAATCCATCATCATTTTGAACTGAAGGGGTGGGCTGAGCCCAAAGTGATTGTAAGATTTTGGATTATTTCGATTCTTTTGGCGCTGATTACGCTATCGACTCTTAAACTGAGGTAGGGGAATCGTT
>JANNCA010000234.1:0-6353 GCA_031386075.1 Oligoflexia bacterium | reverse complement strand
TTTTCTACAGAAAATTTTTCTACATGAATTTTAAAAGGAAGAGTCAATGGCACTGTTCTGAAGTCAAGGAGCTGGTCTAGTCTGTATGCGGCAATTTCGGCGTTCGACTTTGATGCGGGTGGGTGAGAGACTCCCTCTGCTGTTCTGAGTTCGATTTCTTGTTCGTCTATTTTGAATATTGCTTGAATCGTGTGATGGTTTTGAGTATTTGTATATGACAGTATTTTTTTATAGGTGCTACCTGCTAAATCGACATGGGCAATTCTGTTGATGATGGCAGTATCTGACGTTTCATAGTGGCCATTGACAAGTATGTCTAAAAGCTCGTTTTTATGTTGAGAAACAGTGGCGGGATCGTATCCTAATTCCTCCATTTGCCAAATAGCTTCTTGGTAGTGATGGCTTTCTAGGAGACTGTTAACAGTTGGTTGTTGATCAGCGCGTAGTTGTTCAGCACGTAGTTGTTCAGCACAATATTGCTGATAACCACGTTCATTCTTTTCTAGCGACCTTTCATCGCGCAGTTCTGCTTGGCGTCGTTGTCTCCGGAGACGTTGTTCTTCTTGTTGGTGTATTTTTTCATCAATGCTACCCATTCTCGCCCCTTGAAAGCGCGTGAATTCGATAGAGAGCCCTTCTTCACCATCAGTGTTTGTACAGTAAACACCAGCAAGGATTCTGGCGTTTGTAATTGTTGCACCACCGAATATGCTAGTATTGCCTGCGATGAAGGAATTGAAGTTAACTAAGGTCAGATTTCCAGAAACGCTGGCTTCTTCGCAAATTTGCGCAGAACCAACTATTTTAGCGTTCCCGAAAATTTCTGCATTTCCATAAACTTGAGCATGATTTGAGACCTGAGCTCCATGGGAGACTGAGGCACTACCTGAAATTTTTGCTAGGCCAGTGATTTTTGTATTTTTCCCTTGAACAGAAGCATTTTGACAGATTTGAGCATATTTCCCAATAGTTGGAGTATTGATAGAGATATCGCTCCAGAACTTCTCTGTAGACTCGACCTGAGCTGAATCTGCAACAAACCCACCTTCAGATCCATCACTATTACGGGTACATGCCCCTGCGGAGCCATAACAAGGAGGGTTGTCAGGGTCCAGGATGCACCAATCATTTTTTGCAAAAGCAAATGGAATTGAAGAAGCAATAAGGATCAGTATTGCAAAAAACTTTTTTAAAACCATAGGACTCCAGTAGTAAAGTGTCTGAATCTTCTAATTTAATATATTTTTTAATGCAACTATTTAATTTTTTTATGTAGAAAAATGAATTAAAGGCGGTTGCCAGGATCCTAGGCAGTTGAAGTCCCAGTTCCCGGAGCCAACAGTGCACTATTCAAAACTTACTCTAAACGACCTGTCCTGCGGCCCAACCGGAGGCCTACGTTGATTGGAATTTACAGCCTTCGAGCCAAAGTCACGTCCACTTCTTTACAGATAAAATAAACATTAAATAGAGGCTGTGAGACAATTCTCAAAACACTCCAGTTTTCTTGAGGTTCTGGATAATATATAAAAGTTCATCCGGGCGTCGATGGGTCAGTGTTGTAGGTTCGATGTAACGATAAAGTATTTGGTTCTGTGTTTTTCTAGGACCCTGGGCGGATAAGATAAAGACAGCTCGGCTGGTTCCTCCGAGCATAAATAAAGAAACGACACCGAAGGCTTTAAATATAGTTTTCTTTGGATCTGACAGAAGAGGAAATGCAAATTGATATTTGTTGCGGAAGTCTTGGTGGGATTTTATATCGTTTGGGCTTATTCCGGCGATTTGAAATCCAAAGTTTTTAAATTCTTCATATTTATCTTGATAGGCGCAGAGTTGCTTGGTGCAAACCATCGAGAAATCTCCCGGATAAAATACCAAAATAAGGGCGTTCTTAGCTGTTAATTCAGAAAGTGCTACCCAATTTCCTTCTTGGTCTTGAAGGCGAAAGTCAGGAGCTGGATTGCCAGGGAGAGTGTTAAACGAGCTATTCCCATTTGTCATAAATTAAAATTATCAGGATCTTTATTTTAGAGCAACACCAATGCAAATAAAATAAAGATTAGGCAGAAATTCGGGGTTTCATAGTCAGGATCCATCAACGAAAATTTGCCTCAGATTGCAATTATAATTGACGTATCATTAATTTTACTTGATTAAATTCAGCCTGCATCGAAAATCGCAGATTAAAAATATTTGGGTTTGAACTGGGGATGGTTTGGAAAATAACATAGAGGCCAAGAACCTAAACGACCTGTCCTGCTGCCCAGCCGGAGGCCCACGCCCATTGGAAGTTATAGCCTCCTAGCCAGCCGGTCACGTCCACCACCTCACCGATAAAATACAGACCGGGTATCTTTTTAGATTCCATCGTTTTAGATGAAAGTTCATTTGTATCGACTCCGCCACGGGTGACCTCTGCTTTATTATACCCTACTGTACCGCTGGGAATCAGGATCCATTGGTGGAGTTGTTGGCAGAAGGCTTCGAGAGTTCGCTCAGAAACCTGAGGAAGTGGCAACTGGACCTGGGTTTGAAAATAGAGCTCGCAAAGTCGATCTGCAAGTCGTCTCGGGAGGATTTCAGCGAGGAGATTTTTTACAGTCGCTCGACTTCCTTCTTTCTTGCGGGTCATGAACCACTGGAAACTATAGATCTCAGGGAGTAGGTTAATCTCAATGGATTTTGGTGGACTAACCTCAGACCCTGGATTGGTTCCGCCCCAATGCAGCGAGGCTTGCAGGGCGGCTGGACCACTGAGGCCGCTATGGGTGAAAAGTAAATTTTCTCGGAACTGAACTCCGTTGCAGGTGATCATGCAGTCAACTGAAATCCCTGATAATTCAGCGAATAAAGTTTTTTGCTCCGACGTGAAGGTAAAACCATCGAGCGCCGGGGCAGTCGTCACTGTATTCAAGCCAAATTGCTTCGCAATTTGATAGCCCAGTCCGGTGGCTCCTATTTTGGGGATAGACAAACCTCCTGTGGCTATGACGAGGGACTCGCATTCTAAAAGACTGTCTTCCGTTCTTATTCGAAATCGAGAGGTACGATTTTTTCCGTTTTCCCCAGGCTGCCTTGTCTGCAGAAGCTCTTGGGAAATTCCCTGAATCTGGGAGCCGAGACGAAAGCGAGCCCCTGCATCGGCGCATTCAGATTGGAGAAGGTTCACGATAGCTTGTGCAGAATGATCGCAAAAGAGTTGTCCTAGTTTTTTTTCGTGATAGGGGATTCCGTGTTTTTCAACCATTTGGACGAAGGAATCCGAAGGATAGCGTGAAAGTGCGGATTTACAGAAATGGGGGTTCTGTGACACGTATTGGCCAGGGCCGGCTCCTCGGTTTGTAAAATTGCACCGGCCTCCGCCGGAGATGAGAATTTTTCCTCCGACTTTTTTTGAGTGATCCAGTAGGAGTGTATCTCGAGAGCGTTTTGCAGCGTGGATGGCACACATCATCCCTGCGCCGCCTGCGCCAATGATGATCACGTCATGCCTTTCTGAATTCGGGCTTAATAATGGGTTATTCATAGGATAGGGTGGTTGTTTACATCAATTTTAGCTAAAAAGGTAGATCAAGGAAATGAAATGAACCCGATCGATCGAAAAAAACGAATGCACCCGAAACCTCCTATTGCACCTGTGGCAATTGTGGGAAGTGGTCCGGCTGGACTCATGGTCGCTCATCAGCTTGCCTCGGCGGGATATTCAGTTCAACTTTTTGAAAAGCGATCCGGGCTGGGCAGGAAAATATTAATCGCTGGAAGTTCAGGCCTAAATATTAGTTATGAGGGTTCATTCGAGGAGTCTTTGGCTTGCTATCAGGGTCAAAGTAATCAAATGAATTCCATGAATCAAAAGGATCAGTGGAATCGAATTTTGAGTCAGTTTACCCCGCGGGACTGGTTAGATTTTGTAGAAAAGCTGGGACTTGAAACGTTTCGGGGTACGAGTCGCCGTTATTTTATTCGGGGGTTGAAAGGCAGCTCCCTTTTAAGTAAGTGGACGGATTCTTTGAAGAATCAAGGTGTTCAGTTGATACTCAATCAAGAGTGCACTGGCTTCGAAGTGAGTGGGAGCGGTGTGAGCCTGAGTTTCGGAGATCGTGTTCAGGATTTCTCAGCAGTCTGTTTCTGTCTTGGGGGTGGAAGTTGGGAGCCCAAAGAAATTCCTCTTCGCTGGCCCCGGTTATTCACCTCTAAAAACCTAGCTTTCAGGGAGTTTTACTCTTCCAATGCAGGATTTAAAGTGGACTGGTCGGAAGCTTTTTTAGCAGAGGCCGAGGGTCTTCCGCTCAAGAGTATCGTTCTGCATTCTAAAAGAGGGAGTCGAGCCGGTGAAGTCATGATCACTCGATATGGACTGGAGGGGACACCCGTCTATGCCTTAACGGAATCAGGGGAAGTTTATTTCGATCTCAAACCGTCATTGAGTGAGGTAGAAATACTTACGAAACTGAAGAACACCCGGGAAAACTTGTCTCCATTGAGGCGAGTAAAGAAAAATTTAAACCTGTCTCCAGCCGCTTTGGCATTAATTTTTCATTATTGTTCGCCAGATATCCAGGGCGACCTACAAAAACTTGTGTCTAGAATAAAGCGGTTTCCCGTAATTTTAAGGGACCGTCAACCTTTGGTAGAGGCGATTTCCTCAGCCGGAGGACTCAATTGGAATGAGCTGGACAGTGCCATGATGATTCATCGATTTCCAGGAGTTTTTGCCGCAGGAGAGATGCTCGATTGGGATGCACCCACAGGGGGATTTTTAATTCAAGGATGTGTATCTCAAGGATATTTAGCCGCGAAGGGTATTGTCAGTTTTCTAGAAAAACGTATTTTTTAGCGAATTTTTTGTTGATGACAGCCAAAACGAGCTTCAGGATCAGGGGAGCGGTCAACAGCTTCAAGTTTTCCGTTTACAGCGAGTCGCCAGTCAAACACAAAGCAATTTCCCTCAAAGTGGGCTGGGCCCTGTTCTTCGAAGTAGCGTAGAATTCCTCCATCCAGCTGGTAAACATCTGCTACGCCTAGTTTAAGTAAGACTGCAGAGGCTTTTTCGCATCGAATGCCTCCGGTGCAGTAAGTAACGACCGTTTGATTTTTGAGTTTTTTTGCAATTAGAGTTACTTTTTCTGTAAACTCTCGAGATGTTTCTAATTGCAGAGTCTCAGCCCCGGTAAAGGCTCCAATCTCTGTTTCGTATTGGTTCCGAGCATCCAAAAGGACGATCGGCCGTTTCTCATCGAGCCATGTTTTGAGGTCTTGAGGGGAAAGGCGTATTCCTGTTTGTTCAGTGGGGCGAATGCTGGGGTCTCCGACAGTAATGATTTCTTTTTTGATTTTAACCAGAAGTCGATTAAAAGAGATTGATTTTACTCGTGTTTCTTTAAAGTCGCTCTCCTGAAATCCGAGCTTGGAAGTTACAAAATGTTTGAAAGCGTCGATGGGGTCTCGGGCTCCAGAAAGCCCAATATTGATGCCCTCTGGACTTAAGAGGAGGGTGCCGTAGAGTTTAAGCTCTTCGCAAAGGGATTTAAGCTGGGCACGCAGATCATGGATTTGGGGCAGATTGAAGAATCGGTAACCACTCAGATTGATGAAGTCGGCTTCCATAGATCAGCTCCCAGGCACGAAAACATGTTCTTGACCATTCTATTTTGTCGCAAATTTGAATAAAAAGCGATAAAGAAGTATACTTAAATTGTACACAAAGGAAACACTATGAAGAAAGCTGATAAAAAAGTTAAAAGCCCCGTTTATTTTCGATACGAATTCTCTGATGAGGCTGGACGCCCTGAAGGGGGAGATATTTTTCAGTTTTCGTCTACTGACAAGATTCAAAGCATGATGGAAGATGTTCTTCAAGTAGCCCAGAGTGATGGTGTGACGGTAGCCTTTACGGTGGGTGACGAAAAGTCATTCTTTAATTTCCTAAAAAACACAGGAATCAGCCGAAAAGAAGCTGAAAAAGAGTTGGTCGACCTCAGCGCGATTCCTGCGTATTCTGAAAAGCCAGTCAAAAAAGCAAAGGCAGCTCAGGGGAAAACTGTAAAGAAAAAAACCAGTAAGAAAAAAGCTAAAAAGTAACGAAAGCCTTTCTTTTGGAGCTATTGAAGGTTCTGAATCGGTTCATGTTTTGACTTGAGATCCCTCTTCTAGGGTTCAGCAGTACCCGATTCAGAGCTTTCAAAATAAGCTCCCGTGATTGAAAATAGATTTATAAATGCAGGAGTCAGTGAGGAATTTATATGGAAAATTTAATCCATCGATCTCCTTCAGTGGGGGGAGTTATTAAAAAAATATTGAAGATTAACCCTGAGTTGGGTACGGCTGACATTATTAAAATGGTCAGGCAG
>JANNCA010000222.1:0-2691 GCA_031386075.1 Oligoflexia bacterium | reverse complement strand
GAGAGAGGAGAATCAGCTGGCAAGATAATAAAACAAGCCCACATAATTTTCTCATACCTACTCCGGCTAACAGGTATGGCTGCAAACGTCAATGCGATATCAGAAATTCACGGTGTGGGTATCGAGGGGCCATCCATCCATGGCCTTGTGCACTTTTTCCCTTCCGGGAGTGCAACCCCTCCCTGGGCGAACTGTTTCATTTTGTTCGTCGGCGCTTTTGATCTGATCGGGGATTTGCCGGAGCAAGGGCATGGATAATCTTTAAAGCAGTTCTTTTTCAACCTCCCGCGACGACTTCCCCACTCAGCTTTCAAGGACTTCATTTTTTTCATCGAGTCCCATAGGTTTTTGATTTCTTTCTTCGGTAGCGAAGAATCTCTGAGCTCCAGCTACGTTGGTCAGCGTGATCTGGCCACTCTCAATCTGTTCTTTGACTTCCGGGATTTTAGCGAGCAACCCGACACTCGCCACACGCCGACTTGCGCATTCTTCACTCATCCCAAAAAAACGGGTTGGGTCTTGAGTCGGGAACAGATTGACGACACCATTGCCTCCGTCCAAAAGAAAAATCCTGACACTAAACACTGGCAATGCCATGATCTTCGGCACAGCCTGGCTTTCAATTTCTTGAAGAAGGGCGGAGATATGTACGCCTTGAAAGCCATTTTAGTTCATCAATTAATATAATTGAATATCGACCTATACAGGAACTTCACAGTGAAGCGAGTTTCCCCCTATGAAGGGTTAACTTTTTGGTGAAATCTATCCAGTCTTTTTCATTTCATCTCGGACAATGCGACGGATCTTTTCTTCTTCAACGTTTCCGATAAATTTATCTTTCAGTGTTTGATTAATCAAAGTCTGATAGCCAATTCCACGCTCTAAAGAAGCTTTCTTCACTGCCTTTAAAACCTCCTCGTCAAGTCGAGTGGAAATGAGGACTTTTACATACTTCAAGTTAAACTCATCAGAGTCAAGAGTACTTTTCTTTGAAAAACTAATTTTTTATTTGACCATGATATTCCTTCCATTTAATTAAAAGTTCTTCTTTATATTCTTACACTTCTGATATAGTGGCATATTAGAAAACTCTAGCAAGGAACTTTGACAGCCTAGATCTTTATACACTGAAGGCCAAACTTGGGCACGCGAAAATCGAGCTAACAATTGACCTCTGATGCCACTTTACTGCCAAAAATGTCGAGCTCGTAAGACATTATAGTGACAAAAATCTAAAAGGCCTGAAAGCCCTTCGAGAAGAAAATACCGTTCGCTCGTTCTGTATCGTATCACAAGATCCTGAGTCCAGACTGATCGACGGGATTCAGGTCTACCCATGGGCAATCTTTCTAGATCTCCTCTGGTCAGATCGCCTGGTGTGTTAGTGATCAATCAATGATCACAGATCATGTGCGCACAAATCCTGAACTTTAAGCTGTTTTTCTAATTAAAAAAATAGTCAACTCCACAGTCTACAAAGAATCATTTTTAACTTGCGCATGATATCATTTTTGATATCATTAAAGGCCTATGAGTAAGACCCATAAACTACTCGCTAAACTAAAATCTGGGAATATTGACGCCTTAGAACTCAGAACGCTTTTAAGGAAATTCAATTGGAACCTTGACCATACCACAGGGAGTCATGAGGTGTAGATTTGTAACGGAGGTCGCTTTGTGCTTGCAACTCATGGCAAAGATTTGAAGACCTATCAGATTAAACAGGCACAGAAACGACTCCTTCATGAGGAAGAAAAATGAAGAAAAAAACAAAATATAAATATCAGATTTTGATTCATTGGAGCCCCGAAGATAACGCCTATCTTGCAAAGGTACCAGAATTAGAAGGGTGCATCACTCATGGCGAGACTCAACAAGAGGCTCTTTCGATGGCTGAAGATGCAATTGATGCCTATATTTTTAGCATGAAAAAGCATGGCGAAAAAATTCCTGAACCTTTAGTTGAAAAATCCTATTCAGGAAAAATACCTCTAAGAATTGAACCCGCTTTACATCGAAAACTTGCCATTGAAGCCAGCATTCAAGATAAAAGCCTAAATAAGTTCATCGAAGAAAAGCTAAAAACCAGCTAAATTGGATCTCAAGATTACCTTTCGAGCCAAAGCGTTCAAGAAAATGCTTTTCGGCGCTAAAGATTGGGTTCCCGCGCACGAAAAGATTTTCTTGAACGCTATCTCATCTCAGAAAATAAGCCCAAAGCGGGACGGTCAAAAAAGACAGGGGAAGACCCACTCCTACCATCAAATTAGCCAATTCCAAGTCTAACCCGTATTCGGCTGCCATCACGGATGCAGTAATCATCGGGGCCATCGCCACCTCGAGCACAGCCACGCGAGCTGATTCGCCGGTCCAATGAAAAACCTTTAGGTACAAAACCGCTAAAGCCGCGGGGGCTAATATCAACTTAAACAAAAGCCCCAAACAAAGGAGGAACGAGTTGCGACGAAGGACATTCCAACTCAAACGGAGCTGAAAACCTGTAGACACTAATGCTAGCGGAGTAAGGGTCGCGCCCAGCCGATTCAAAATCTCCGTCAGGACATCCGGGTAATGAAAAGGCCTAAGAAAAATCGCCAAAATAAGAGCATAAACAGGAGGAAACGAAAAGATGCGCCGCCCCACATGTAGAAGAAAGCTCTGAATCGAGTGCTGTGGATGCCGCGTAGAAAA
>JANNCA010000219.1:0-5002 GCA_031386075.1 Oligoflexia bacterium | reverse complement strand
TTCAGTTTCCTGGATTTCAATCTCAGAAAAACTCTCCTAGCAGCTCGGGTTCAGATCACCTCCTTCTCTATCGGGGTCAAATCTATGTTCATGCGGGCGGTGGGGAAGATGAGTTTCGGATCGTCTCTGCAACAGGACGGGCTCGCGTAAAGAACGGAAAGATGATCCTGCTCTTTAACTCAGCTGAGAATGGAACCCAATTGATCGCTCTGCGTCATTCGGCTTCTTTAGAAAATCGATTCGAGCCCTCCCGTCAAGTTCGTGTACAAGAGGGAGAATCTACGGATCTCAATTTCAAACTCATGAGAGTCGTTCCGACCCCGCCGAGCGCGATCTCGGTTGCTTCTTTGAGGCCTAAGCTTTCCCAACTTCATATTCTTGAGATCGATCAGTTGGAGGCGGTGAGAGCAGTCATCCTCCGTCAAGGACGACACTTTGCGACGGCTTTGCAGTCGACTCCCTTAGTGGAGCCAGAACGCCGACCCGCGGGCCAATCGCTTTCGTCTCACGCGGAAAGTTACGCGCGTCATGCTCCAGATCCAGCGGATTCGATGCTTCACCAACACTTGCTGAAAAAGATGGCAGGGGGTGAGCAGCTTGGAGAAAAAATCTTGTATCCCGATCGGTTTTACGGAGGGACCCAAAAGGTGGGTGTTGCCGTCGAAGATCCATCTGAGAAGCTCAAACTCAAACAAAGGGCACAAGATGACGAAGAAAAGAAAAGATTGATGGAAGAGCTGTCCCAAATTCACGGAGAATGAAACACATATGGAAGGCAATCTTCAGTGTCATAGTTGCCTGGGCAGGATTGGCTCAAGAAATCGTTCATGCGGGGGTCATTGAGCTTTCAGGTGCATTTTCCTTCAATAACAGCCATCTTGGAGACAATAGTTATGAGTGGAGTCGGCGATGGGCGCTCGGCGTAGGATATTATTTCTGGGAGCATTCAGAAGTTGAGTTTTCTACCCAAGATGTGCTCAATCGAACGAGAATTGTGGGCCTAGAGGATACAACATTTCATGATCAAATTTTTAGTCTCGATTGGGTCCAGTATTTTGCGTCTAAAAGTTCAGTTATTTCGCCTTTTATTAAGCTTGGAGTGGGACAATTGTACCGAGAAGCGTCGGGAATTTATTGGACTGGGAGTGCCCCTGCCGCAATCTATGCTTCAATCTCGGTTCTTGCCGGAGTGGGACTTAAAGTCAATTTCTCACACGCTTTTTCGGTTCATGCCGAAGGAACAACTTATCTTCCGGGAGGTTCAATTGCGACTTGGCAGGATAATTTTGCCATTTCGTTTGGTGTTTCTGTCTATGCTTTTTAGTTTTGCTCTTTCTGGTTGCGGAAGTTTGCATTATCTCTTTCAAGCAGGAATGGGTCAGATGGCTCTCGTGAATCATGCTCGCCCTATTTCTGAGGTATTGAAGGATCAACGCGTATCCCCTCGGGTTCAAGGGCTCCTGAGTGAAATTGCTCACGTCAAGAAATTCGGAGAAGCAATGGGCTTGAAACCCACATCCAACTATCAAGACTACGTGCAACTGGATCGAAAGGCAGCCGTCTGGGTGGTGAGTGCTTGCGAATCACTCAAATTCAAATCGAAGGAGTGGGTTTTTCCAGTTGTCGGTTCCTTCCCTTATCTGGGGTGGTTTGATCGAAAAAATGCCTCAAAATTTGCCGATGAGCTCAAAAAGGAGGGTTGGGATGTGGATCTGCGAGGAGCAGGTGCTTATTCTACATTGGGGTGGTTTAGGGATTCTGTGCTGTCCACCATGCTTTCGGACGGAGATGAGGCCTTAGGAGATCTTACTAACGTCGTGATTCATGAGTCTGTTCATGCTACGCTTTATTTTAAGGGACAGGCCTACTTTAATGAGAGTCTAGCAAGTTTTGTAGCGGATGGGCTAACTCAAAAGTATCTTGATCAGACGGGTCCTGACAAAAAAGCTTATTTGGCCTACCTGGAAGGCGAGAAGCGGCATCAGGAATTCGAAGTTCGGTTTCATCAAGCTTATCATGAGCTTGATGTGCTTTATCAGTCTAAAAGGACAGATTCAGAAAAACTAAAAGAAAAGGCTAGAATTTTGGCTGATCTTCAGTCTCAAGTTCAGTTTAAGCGGGATATCAATAACGCAACCATTATTCAGTTTAAGACCTATAATTCAGGGGCCAGTGATTTTCAACAGTTACTGCTCAAGTGCGAAGGTTCATGGCCCCGGTTTATTCAGTCTGTTCAACGTTTGAAGTCCGAGTCCTTCAGTAAATCACAGCAGGAGGAGCTAGGCATTCTCCTTGCTCCGTTGATTCAATCTGTGTTGGATCGTCACTAGACAGGTTATTGAGTCGTGTCTGTGTGGATGATCAATACTCCTGATTGAATGTAATTATAAGGAAGAAGGGCAGCGTACCCGGACTGGCTGTAGAGGTTTCCACCAGCGCAGGAGTTGTACCAAAGTACTGATTGTATCTGAGATATCTGAACATCGATACTCCCATGTCCTGAGCCTAAGATCATCTGCGAGGCATCGAAGGAGGGGGTTGCAGTGGTGAGTCCGCCGCAAGATCCTTTGCCGTCAGTGCTGGTTACATTGGCAGAAATCGTAATATTAGAACCGACTTGCTTCTGGGTGACATGGTCCAGGACTGCAATCGAAATTTGTTCACAGGTCGAGTAAATTCGACAGCCGGTATAGAATTGGGAATTCAAGTACTGAGCTTGAACCACTGCGGAACCCGTGGTGTTGGTCGATCCATTGGTCCCCGTTAGGTTGAAGACCAGTCGACTGTCAGCACTGATATTTTCATAGGTGTATGAGGTCTTGTAATTCGCCGTAAAAGGATAGTTGGTGTTGTATCCTCCAGTTCCCTGTAGCGTAAAAGATTTCGTGATAGCGGGACTGGATCCAGTGGCTGCTGTTGAGGGTGTTGTGCTTGGAGTTCCACTAAAAGTGGTCCAGGGGGTTTGTTGTGATATGCCGTTGCCGGTTAATGTGCTGTTTGCGGACGGGGATTTTGCGTCAGTGTAGGCTTGACCTCCGCAGGCTGAGGTCAGGATCGTGAGTGCTATAGACAGAGAAATAGATTTGATTTTTTCCCCTAATTTATCTAGTGCTATTTTTTTCAGGTCTTTCATAAAAATTACCTCTTATTCACTTCGCTTGACTGCATTGCTGGACTCCTAATCGTGGATCACAGAACTTCCAGTTCAGCATTTACTAGAAGTGATCCCTTTCGTACTTCAGTAGGTTATTGCAAACCTAGGGCCAGCTTGACGCATATTAACTATATTTGTTTATAAATCCATAAATATTAATTATATTAATTACATATATTTTATATTTATAAATAATTAGTGTAGACAATAAAATTTATTGTAAATTTTTTCGAGCATTTGGATAGTTATAGTCTTTCAAATGAATAGAGTTTGGGCAGGTTCTATAAAATTAAGACATACTGTCGAACGGAATGGGTCTGAGAGGGGGATCTCATTTGATTATAGAATTGGGTTGCCCCGCCCAATTTGCTGGGGAGATTGAGTTCGATCATACGGGGGTCAGGTCGTGAAAATATTTTAAGCAAACAGTCTTTAGATTTTGGGCATGAGCCCGAGGCGGTCGTGCTATACTGGTCCTCTCATGCCTCAGTCTCAGCATTTTGTACCTAAAAAGGGTTCTTTACGTCAAAGAATTCTCGCTTCAGTGGGCGCTATGGTCCTGTTGTCGCTTTTGAGTTCTACCATGAATCTTTACCGGATCACCGAGGTCAATCGACTCCTCGAGGCGATCAACCATGTTTCCGTTCCCCTGGGACGGTTGTTTACCCAAATGCAGTCCGATGCGGAAGCATTCCACCGAGAGTTGGAACGAAGCTTGGGTCAGACTCACTGGAAGGATCCTCACTGGAGGCCTAAGCCTGCTCCCCGTTGGATTGAGGAGGTGCTCGAAAATGAAATGTCCCGAGTCAGAGACTTGGTTCGAAATGAGTCGGATTGGACCTATCCGGAATCTCGTATTCATTGGAATCAGTGGGCCAACCTGATCTCGACGGAGTTAGCAGCTTTAACGAGTGAGGCTGATCAACTGTACTCGGCTTTAGAAAAAAAGAATGAAGTCGCAGCTTCTGAGATCTATCCTAGATGGACAGCGAGCATAGATGAATGGAAAAGGCAGCTTCAGTGGGGGGCTGCCGAATATGAAAGGTCACTGAGGCAGAGCTTTACCATGGCCGAGAACCGTGTGGTTGAGCTTCGAACGGGCCTCGAAGCGATCTTAGTGATTGTAGTGTTGATGACCTTATTGCTATTGTGGCTCGGAGAGCGAGCTCTGCGGCCTCTGAATGAGCTGACTCGCCTTGCCCGGGAGATTACTCGGAGGGGTCTGCGAAAAGAAGATAAGTCTCTCCTTCCAGAAATTCCTATTTCCAGGTCCGATGAAGTGAGTCAATTGGCCCGAGAATTTCATCATATGGCCACGGCCCTATTGGAGCGAGAAAAGACAGTTGAAAGTCAACAAAATCGATTAAAAGACCAGAATCGACTGCTTCGTGAGATTGGTGAGTTAAATGAGAATATTCTAAACAGCATTGAATCAGTGTTGATTGTTACCGATTTTGCTGGAAAGGTGACCCAGTGCAATCCTGGAGCGATTCGTTGGCTAGGGCAAACGGAAGACCAAATCATGGGATCTGATCTCATGGCCTGGTCGCCTTTGCGCTCCTTGCTGGAGGAGTCTCCGGGGGGCGTCAAGTGGTTGGACCGGCTTCAGGAAAACGCCGAAACCTGGCGACTGGGGCCACTCAATGTCGATCAAAAAGTTTATGGGGGGCATCTCATGCCCCTTCGGGAAGAGCAGGGTCGACCCCACGGAGCCATTATCGTATTGGATGATTTGACCGAAGAAGTAGACCTCCAAGAGAGATTGAGGAGAGCGGAAAATTTAGCTGCAGTCGGTAGAATGTCGGCTCAGGTGGCTCATGAGGTGCGAAACCCTTTGCATTCCATTGG
>JANNCA010000311.1:0-9391 GCA_031386075.1 Oligoflexia bacterium | reverse complement strand
CGAACACGCGTTGATGACGTAATGCATTTAGTTTGCCAATGCTTAATTTTGAAAATTACCTCAATTTATTTGTAAATTTTTTAAAAAAAACTACAATAAATACGCCTATTTATTGCGTGTTAATTTTTTTAAATTAATTTGATTATTTCCGATTCTACTGTTTAAGAATTTTTCAAGTGTGACTATTTGAAAGTTTTAGATCGTGTACTGTTGACTCTGGATGTATCTAAATTTGTCAGTCAGCCGAGTATTTGATAGTCACTTTTTAGTTTATACTATTGAAACTATTTACTTATTTAACAGCCTGTTAATTGTATGCGTCTCAGGAACTTAATTAAAATAAATATTTTTCAAAAAAATGATCCAATCCGAAGGCTCGGTCAACCGTGGGAAACCACCTATCATTTTGACCGAGAGCAACACACGCAGTCCAAACTTGATCTATACGACTCAGAATGGGGTAGTGACCGAGCGCTTTAGGGCGAGTATTCTGCTGCGTCCTAGAATTGAACGCCCTGTCCCAAAAGGTAAGGCGTGAGATCTATATTAACATAATGGAAATCATAAGGTACTCTTTTTGCATTGGCGCCTTCCAGTTCGCGATTTTTTTTCTCTTAGATTTAAATTTTAAATTATTTATTTTTTAATGTAAAAAGATTCATCAGTCATAATTATTTTTTTAACCATTGGGGGAGTTCGATGTATTTGCGATTATTTTGTTTGATTTTTATGTGTTTTTTTATCCTTCGACCTTTGTCTTATGCAGGATTTTATGGTGAGGAGTCAGAAGTAGTTGAGTCAAATGAAGTCCAGTTGCTTCACGTCACCTCAGACGCTATTCCGGGTGAAGTTGAAATTCGGGCGGTAGTCGATGCAGATTCGAATTTGACGATGATTAGAGAATACCTCAATGCGAATGAAAAGCATGACTTTAATTTGAAGCAATTGGCTGAAGGAGTGGTGCTCAAGAAGTCCAGTGGACATGATGCAATTAAGTTATTGGGTCCAACTTTAGATCCACATCAGGGTGGAGGGATTCAAATGGTTTATCTGACCAACGGAATTACGAACTCGTATGAGTCATTTCCTATGGAATTAGCGATTACGGAAGGGGGATGGTCTCTTGAAGTGAGGCGCCATGGGGGGTATCATCGAATAACGAATATGTTTTTACAGGGGAATTTCTTTTTTGGGCAGACCCTAGGGATCGAAGGGGTTGTCGTCAACTAATCGCGTTTTTTGGGGAACGCGGAAAGTTCTGGATTGGATACTTTGACTCTAAGAATGGGGATCCCGAGCACGAAAACATATTCTTGAACGCAATAGTATCCAGTCCAGCGCCTTCAACGGCCTCAGCAGGAGTGCACTTTAGTGGGGTTTAGCTGACAGACAAAACGTTGTGAGCCACGGGCCCTTTTTGGCCTTCGTAGACATCGAATTCTACCTCCTGACCTGGAAGCAGTGTTTTGTACCCATCATTTCTTATGGCAGTCCAGTGGACAAATATTTCTTCACCCTCTTTTCGCTCAATAAATCCGAATCCCTTGGAGTCATTGAACCACTTCACTTTGCCGATCGCCATGTACGCACTTCCTCCTCCTCGTTTTGAGGGATGTAATTTGGGACGTCGTTCATAGAGATTATTCTGGCTGGAAATAAAGAAAGTGTCAAAGTACACACAGTCAAAAGCTTTGGATCGGATCCTGTTAAAATTGATCTGGTGAGCTGAAGTCAAACACCAGTTCATCGGGCGCAGCATAGCTCAGGACCCTGCGTATTTCGCGGATTTGGGCTGATCGGCTGGTTTCGAGTTCGTGGGATTCGCTTTTGGTTTTCTCAAGCTCTTGACGCATAGAATGAAGTTGTTCTGTTTTGGATTGGAGGAGATTCCTCAAGCGAATTGCCTGGAGAATGCCTGGCGATCCGATGAAATTGACCAATAACCCCGATAATAACAAAAGCCATAGGCCAAAAAGAGTGATCCATTTTTTATGAATAGAAATAAGAGCCTCTTGTTGATGCATGGAAGGCACTCCTTTTGGGACTATCGAAAGGTTTGGATTCAGATCTTTCGAATCATGTTCTTCTAAAGTTCTCAAATACCTGCAGGCCAGCAAACTTTGCTCGGGACCCGAGTCGTTCTTCGTGTCTGAGAAGTTGGTTGTATTTTGCGACTCTATCGGTCCGTGAGGCTGAGCCTGTTTTGATTTGGCCACAGTCAGTTCCTAGTGCGAGATCTGCAACAAAGGTGTCTTCAGTTTCCCCGCTCCTGTGAGAAGCAATTGCGTTATATCCAGATTGATGAGCCAGCTTCATCGTTTCTAACGTTTCTGTGACTGTGCCAATCTGATTCAGCTTGATGAGAATGGCGTTACCTACTTTTCGCTCAATTCCTTGTTTTAAAAAGATGGGGTTGGTTACGAAAAGGTCATCGCCCACAAGTTGACAAGAATTTCCTAGTGTTTGCGTCAGGACTTCCCATCCTTCCCAATCATGCTCTGACAACCCATCCTCAATAGAAATAATGGGAAATTCTTGAGTCCACTTTTGGTAAAGTGTGATCATCTCCTCAGATGATAGGCGGTTTCCTTCAAAGAGGTAACTCTTTTTGCGGTCAGAAAATTCGCTCGCTGCGCAGTCCAATGCGAGGAAGATTTGACTTCCAGCCTGGTATTCTGCGTCAGAAATAGCCTGCATGATGCAGAGTAGAGCCTGTTCGTGGGGGCGATCTCCCTCAAATTGCGGTGCGAACCCGCCTTCGTCACCCACTCCAGTAGATAGCCCTTTGTCATGGAGGATTTTTTTGAGGCGATGAAAAATTTCTGCACCGGCACGCAAAGCTTCAGAAAAGCTCTTGAATCCCGCGGGGACAATCATAAATTCTTGTAGTGCTAATCCATTGTCTCCATGTTTTCCTCCATTAATTATATTCATGAGTGGAACGGGGAGTGTCGTTCCACTTTTCTCGTGACCCGTGCTTCCAAAGGTGCGTGCAAGGAGTTGATCCGTAGATATTCTTTCTGCCATTGAGTGTGCCCGAGCAAATGCCATGCTCACACCGAGAATTGCATTGGCGCCTAGATTGGATTTGTTCGGCGTCCCGTCGAGATCTCGCAAAGTGTCATCCAAAAGAGATTGAAGTGGAAAGTCCCGCCCTACAAGTGCCGGAGTCATTTTTTCTCGAATGTTTTGGACGGCAGTGAGCACCCCTTTGCCCTGATAGCGGTGTAGATCTCCGTCGCGGAGCTCTAGAGCTTCGCCTTCCCCAGTAGAAGCTCCCGATGGGACGATGGCTCTTCCCCAGAGCACCTCGTTTGAGGCTTTTGGGTCTTGGACAAAAAGATCGACTTCAACTGTTGGGAAACCGCGTGAATCTAAAACTTCCCTCGCTTGAATCTTTTGAATCTTCGGCATAGCAGGTGGATACCATATTTTATAAACGGGTGCAGCAGCTTTCAATTAAGAGAAAGGACTTTTCAATGCATGACTTACCCATGTTTTTAGAGGTAGATACAACAGGCAGTGATGGCACTCTGGATTCCAGATATACGGGAAATTTGGATAATTCTTCTCCCGAACTGAGGTGGTTTCACGTGCCGAAGAATGCAGCAAGTTTTTTGGTAGTCTTAGAGGACTCAAAGTCCTATGAAATTGATTCGAAGTTGGTTGTTCATTGGGTTGTTTACAATATTCCGAGTCATATTCATCATTTGCCTGCCGGAATTCC
Source organism: Oligoflexia bacterium (assembly GCA_031386075.1). Lineage (GTDB taxonomy): Bacteria > Bdellovibrionota > UBA1018 > UBA1018 > UBA1018 > CAIYTD01. The sequence goes on along the minus strand of JANNCA010000311.1, from coordinate 5,664 downwards.
TCCTCAAGAATCACTTCCAAATGGAATTTATCAAGGTGTGAATAGTTTTGGAAAACTGGGTTATGCCGGGCCCCGTCCCCCTTTGGGTGATCCCCAGCATCGGTATATTTTTAGATTATACGCACTTCATCCTATGCATAAACTGGGTCGAAGGATGCATTGGTCAGCCGTCTTAGAAGCCATTCAAAGTCGAATTATTTCTGTTGCAGAAACTTCAGTTCGTTACCAATGCCCCATTCAGAGAGCGGGTTAAGCTGGTAGAGATATTTGGCATTATGTTTGCATACCGGTGGACTTATGAAAAACCTGATTCTATTTGTTTCAATTACTTTTTGTGTTGGGTTTGCAATCGTCCTTGCGAACGCCGATGAAGTAACCTTTTCGCGTTCTCAGGTGAGTTTGATTTTAGATAGCTTGGATGCGAATGAATAAAAAAATAAACCTAAGGGGCAATCACTTCAGGTTCATTGTCGTCTTCTTCGATTTCGCTACCATCATTATGGGGATGTAAGTCAAGAGGCTTGTTGAGCATGAGGCGGTTGCGCCCTTCAATTTCGTGACAACGCTTCCTTTTGACGAGTTGGAGGGTGGTTGCCAAATTGGGGAGGTGCCGTTCGATTAAAGTTTCGCTAAAAAAGTCTTTCCCTGCCTCCGCAATCATAACGCTTGGTTGAAGCTGGGGCCGGCGATCGATTTTTTCTTTTTGAAAAACGACTAAGACATCTCCTCGATGAGCCAGGCATTGACCAAAAAAGGCTCTGGATTCGATGAGAAGTGCTCGGCTGCGGGGTTCTAAAATTTTTCCGGGGTACACAAAGGCCGTGGGTTTGCCCCCTGTGGGCCGGAATGCATAAACTGTTCGGTCTTCAAGGCAGTCTTGGCAAGGTTTGCCAGTAAATAAGAAGTAGGGGGAGCCTCCCTCGTCTGATCGGAGAACTCCCAAGTAGGTGAGGTCAAAAAGACCCGTTTTCAAAGGTTGAGGGGGCGTTAGGCCAGGAGGCGCACCGAAAATAATCTTACCTTCCTCTAGTTTCTCAAAGCGGGTTCGGTTGAGGCTGACTTGCTCCCCGACTGAGGGCGAAGAGCTGGCATGCACTGTCTGGGATGAGAAGGCGAGGAAAGTCAGGAAAGAGAAAAAGAGAGTGTTTTCAAGTATCTGAACTGAAAGCTTCATTTTTGCCCCCATGGCTGTCGGCAGTATTCTGTTTTCGAAGAGGTTTTAAAATGTTATGAAGGACCAAATCTGATAAAATATGTCTGAGAGGTTATGTTTATGTCAACTCAAACCGGTATTGCTTCTGTAGAAAATGTTTATGTTTCATTGGAGTTCACCCCGAATCCGAATACTTTAAAGTATTCGGTTAATCGTCAGCTCCTAGAGAAGGGCGCCGTTAATTTTATTAGAAAAGAAGAAGCGGACCTTCGTTCACCCCTAGCTGCAAAACTTTTTAATGTGGATGGCATTTGTGGCGTCATGGTGGGGAAGAACTTTGTCACTGTCACCAAAACCGAAGAAGGTGATTGGGATGTAGTTCATAAAAGTTCTTCGACTATTATTGAAAAGCACCTTTCTCAAAACGAGCTCGTCCTCAATGATGTCACTCCACTGGATGCTCATAAGGGTGGAATGACTGAAATAGAAAACAAGATCCGCGAAATTTTGGATAATGAGATTCGTCCTGCTGTAGCGATGGATGGTGGCGATATTACTTTTGAAAAATTTGAAAACGGGGTGGTTTACCTTTATTTGCAAGGCTCTTGCAGTGGCTGCCCAAGCTCTTCGGCTACCTTGAAAGTGGGCATTGAAACCCGTTTACGAGAGGCTATTCCGGAAGTCCTCGAAGTTGTTTCGGTCTAAGGGGGTTTCGTTCTAATGAACGGATTGGGCAATAGCGCAGATTGGGTTCTTCCCTTGCCCTTTTGCTGTCTGATAAAGGGTGTTCGCCTGGGTCATGTGGGCTTCAAGGTCAGTGATTCGGTTTTGACTCGCAGGATGGTCTGAGAGAATCTGAGGGGGAGCTTGTCCGCCTTCATTGAGAACCATATTTTTCCAGAGTTCTACATTTTGTTTGGGGTCAAAGCCAGCTTTTGCCATTAATTGAAGTCCAATTTGGTCAGCTTCACTTTCTTGGGTCCGACTAAAGGGTAGCGTGAGGCCTACTTGTGCACCCATTCCGAGAAGGCCCATGATTGCATTTTTATTCGGGTGATGACCCGCAAGCGCGCTGAGGGCGGCCAATCCAAGCTGCGTTCCTGCCTGCTGAGAAACTCGCTCGGCTCCATGGCGCGCAATGACGTGACCTATTTCGTGGGCCAGGACTGCTGCGAGTTGGGCAGAGTTTTGGGCAACTCGGATCATGCCTGTATAGACTCCGATTTTTCGACCAGGTAAGGCAAAGGCGTTCACTTGTTTGCTGTTGAATACTACGACTTCCCATGCGTCAATTCCAGTTGGATTGGGTCCAGTCTGATTCGGGGTTTGATCTCGAGTGGCTTGAATGAGAGGTTCTACGATACATTTCACATACTGTGAGACGGTCGGATCCGTGTCGATTTTCTCAGAAGTTTTTAATTGGTTAAAGGCTTGCTCGCCCATCTGGCTCATTTGGCCTTCTGGCACCAGAATGAGCTGTCCTCGGCCCATGGGCGAGGTGGAGCAAGCACCACAAGTATAAAGGCAGGCGAAGGTCAAGAGAAACCGACTGAGTAGGGTTGATGTCATGAGTGCCTTTTTTCTGGAGCGGCGGCGGTTGCCTTGCGAAGTCGATCTCGACTCCAAATTCGGAATCGATCGATGTAGGAGAATGCAGCGGGCACTACGATGAGGGTGAGCAGCGTAGAGCTGATGAGTCCTCCAATGATGGCTACCCCCATGCTGGTTCGTTGCCGAGAGGCTTCATTGAGCCCGAGAGCCACGGGTGTGGTTCCGGCAATCAGTGCCATAGTAGTCATGAGGATAGGCCTAAGGCGGGTTTTTCCGGCTTGGATCAGGGCTTCGGAGCGGTCGGCTCCTTTCTCAATCAGGCGATGAGCATAGTCTACGAGGAGAATTGAATTTTTGCTCGCGACTCCTAGGAGCATGATAATTCCAATCATCGAGAAAATATTCAGAGATTCATGAGCTAAAAAGAGGGCTACTAAAGATCCGCAAACAGCCAAGGGTAATGCGAGCATTATAGTCAAGGGAGTTACAAACGATTCATAGAGACTCGCCAAAACAAGAAAGATGAATAAAATTCCAAAGCCCATGGCAAGCGCCATACTCGAGGCAAGTTCTTGGAAATTTTCTGCCTGCCCGACGAAAAGATATCTCATACCGAGGGGCAATTTGACTTGATCTTTAAAGAGTGCGTCGACATCGTTAATGACCTCTCCGATTCCAGCTCCGGGGGTGATATCGGCAGAGATCTGAAACAGCTTCCCACGGTCTTGTCGATTGATGGTGGCCGGACCCGAAGTTGCCACGGGCTGGGCTACGTCCGCGAGTCGAATGAGATTGTTATTAATATTGGGGACATAAATTTGTTCAAAATTGGTTTTTAGATCCCGCTGATCAGCTTGGAGGCGGACTCTGACGTTGTATTCTCTCCCGAGTTCTCGATACTTTGCGGGAGTCAGGCCTTCGACTTGGGCTCGAAGCTCCTGCCCTAGGGAGCGGGAGGATATTCCCAGAGCTTTAGATTTTTCTGGGTAAAGCGCGACTTGAAATTCTGGTTTTCCTGGACGGAAGTTGGTGTCGACGTCTTTGAGTCCAGGGTGTTTTTTGAGAATTTCAAAAGCCGCTAAACCTACTTTTTCTAGTTCTTGGCGATCCAAGCCAATAATGTTGAGATTGAACGGTCTCTGTCCTCCAGCTACCGCGTCATAATCTTTGACCTGAGGGTTGGCGAAGGCAAAGGGCTTGAGCTGACCCCTCAGTTTTTCTTTGAATTGGCTTGTGTTGAGAGTTCGCTCCTTAGCTGGAATCAGTCTGACATAAAAGTTGGCGACCTCCGATTTGCCAACCTGTCCGACTGACATCGCAGAAATAGTAACTTCCTTGTTAGCTCGTAAAATGGCATCGACTTTTGCAGCGGTTTCATTCATCGCATTTAAACTTGTTCCCGGAGGTAGATCCACCGAGAGAGAAAATTCACCTGCGTCTTGAGGTGGCAAGAATGTTTTGGGGACATATTTAGCTGTGGACGAGGTGACAAAGAAAATAAGAACACTGATCACCAGCGCTACTAAGGGTCGTTTCAAAACCATAGCTAGGAATTGACCATAGCTAGTTTCGAGCCAAGATTGAAACCGATCGAAACCTTTGAGAAGTTTTCCCACCGTCATTGCCCAGGGCGAAAATCCTTGGGTGTGAGTTCTTGTGGCGCCTGCAAAATAAGCAGAAAGCATGGGGGCGATCGTCAACGCGTCGAACAGGCTGATCGCCATGGCGAAGCAGATCGTTAAACCAAATTGGCGAAAAAACTGTCCCGTGACTCCTTTTAAAAAACCGACGGGTCCGAATACAGCAATCACAGCCAGTGTTGTAGCTACTACTGCCATTTGTACTTCTGCTGTCCCTTCCCGAGCTGCAACCTTTGGAGATTGTCCGAGCTCGATATGTCTGAAAATATTCTCTCGGACCACAATAGCGTCATCAATTAGAAGTCCAACCGAAAGGCTGAGGGCGAGAAGGCTCATGATGTTGATTGTAAATCCTGCAGCGTACATCAAAATGAAAGCGCCGATGAGTGAGTTGGGTAAAGCAAGGCCTGTAATGAACGTCGAGCGGCCGTTGCCAAGAAAAAGGTAAACAACGAGTACCGCAAGGACAATGCCAATGAGGATCGACTCCTTTACGTCTTCTACGTTAGCTTGAATCCAGATACTGCCGTCTCGAACCAAGCTCATTTTGGGTTTTCCAGCTTGATTTTCAAGTTCACTATTGATCGAGCCGATTCGCTTTTTAATGGCCTCCACAACCGCAATCGTATTTGCCCCTGTTTGTCGGTAGACATAGAGAAACAATGCTTGCTTGCCATTGAGGAAGGCTCTGGAGGTTTCATCTTCAACTGTGTCGATGACTTTGCCGACTTCCTCGACCGTGGTAGGAACATCGTTCCCAAAAAAATTCACAATCGTCCGCTGAATATCAGCCAGGGACTTGAACTCACCCAGGGTTCTAAAGACCATTTCCTTAGCCCCTTGATTGACTTTGCCACTGGGGACATTCTCTCCTGCTTGCGCTAGGCGATTCACTACTGAGCTGACTGAGAGTTCCCGGGCTTTCAGCTTCTTGCGGTCCAGCGTGACTTGAATTTCTCGCTTTCTTCCGCCGACGATGTCGACGACCCCGACCTGGCTCACTTGTTCGAGTCGCGGGCGGATCACGTCATCTGCAATATCGTAAAGTTGACTTTCAGGTAAGTTACCGTTGAGGGCTAGAATCACGATGGGTTGGTCGGCGGGATCAATACGTCGGACCACCGATTCCTTAACGTCCATCGGAAGTTTGCTTTTTGTGGCACCAATTCGGTCTCGAATTTGTTGCTCCGCGTATTTGATATCGGTTTCAAGCGCAAACTCTGCAATCACCTGACTCAAGCCTTCGGAGTTCACTGAGGTGAGGCGCTTGATCCCTGCTAGTGTGCTGATTTCATCTTCGAGGGGTTTGGTGACCAAAGT
>JANNCA010000176.1:0-4426 GCA_031386075.1 Oligoflexia bacterium | reverse complement strand
TCTGCCAATAAGGCATCCCGAGGCCCCGCTCTCAATCCCTTGCCAATACGATCTAAGCTTCGTGAAAAGAGAACCCAAGGCCAACCCGTAGCCAAAGCGAGCATCGGCTTAGCTAAGGCGGAAATCCAGTAGCCAACGACGACAAACCCTTTCCTGCGGCCCATGACATCGGACCAATAACCAGCTCCCCCTTTCAGTAGACTCGACAGGCCTTCTGCCACTCCCTCGATCAGCCCTACCACGCTCACAGGCGCACCCAGAACTCCTGTGATAAATAAGGGGATCACGGGGTAAAGCATTTCGCTAGAAACATCAGCAAGAAAAGACACCCATCCTAACCGGATGACGTTTGGAGTTAGTCCTGCCAAAAAACGAGGCTGTTTCATAGGATTTCAGTGTAGGGGCTGGCTAGGAATTTACAACCTAACAAAAACAAAACTTAAAATCTTCGCCATTCAGTCATTTGAATTGACATTAGTCTCAGATTAGACTAGATCTTTTCAGCAGATCCAACACCGCAGTGACAATCTATTGTAGATCTTTATAGATGCGGGGGAGTAGTTGAGTTGGTTACAACGTCGCCCTGTCACGGCGAAGGTCGAGGGTTCGAGTCCCTTCTCTCCCGCCATTTTATATCCCAAATTCGCCGGCAGAAACCCGATTTTTTTGGCAGGCTAAACTGCCTTTTTCAGGGCAGGATTAAACCGCTCCGCCGAAGTGGGCTCAGTCCACAATAAAGTAGCCACCTTACTCAGACTGATCAAAAAATCAAATCAGGAATTTGCCTTTATGAATAAAAAACCTAGCTATCTACGCTCAATTCTCTATCCACTCCTACTCCTCTCACTCACCCCAACTCCCTCTGGCTGGACAATGCTCCTTAACGAAACACAAGAAGATCGGGTCTTGCGCTTTGGAATTGGCCCCATCGTTAAGGCTTACCAAGACGGAAAAAAAACTAGCCTCGACGTTTTAAAGGTAGCCACAGCTTGCATCACCCTTCTTCGATCAGACTATAAAAATTCGATGGTCGTCTGGAGACAAATCGAAGCAGCTGGAATTACTCCGTCACTCATCACGTACAACGCTTTACTGAACAATTGTGCAAATACCGGACACGGAAAAATGGCTCGCTCACTCCTGGATGAAATGTGGGCAAAAAACGTTATCCCAGACCGTTTTAGTTACACAGCAGTCATCAATGCTTGCAAAAGAGAGTGCCAGCAAGACCAAAAAAGAGCCTCCTCAAGCTCAACCTTAATCAATAAGATTCCAACCGACGTTTTCACCTATAACAACCTGATTGATGTTCGAACTCGGTTTGGATTTTATGCAGAAACTCAAAATATCTTGACTGAAATGTGGATCGAAAATGTTCAACCAAACCTAAGAACTTACACTTCGATTTTTCAAGCCTTTATCCGAGCGGAAAAAAAGAGTGAGATCACCCCCTTCTTTTTGTGGCTTACGCACTCCATGCATGAATTCTCTCGAAACAACCTCAATTCAGATCTCCTGGCTTTCACTTGTAGTCGTTTTTATACCGATTCTCTGATTGAGAGAGAAAGAACAACAAATGACCCTTCCCAAAATCATGTAAGTACAGCACCTCAGTGCATTGTCCCAGACGCACTCGTCTTGGTCATGTTGGAAGCCAGAAGAATGATGGCCCGAGCTCAGCAAACCCCATTTCCTACTGAAATTATAATTGACAACAACGCACCCACTCTCATCCATACAATTAAAATTGACCTCATACAAAATAACTACATGTGGACTGATTCATCAGACGGCCACAGCTTGCAGAATATTAAAAAAATCTACTAAAACATGGAGTAACGACCCCCAAGCTAATCATATGCAAAGCTTGCCCACATCTTGCAAACTCTTGGAGAGTTGACGCCATGTGCACTCCAGAAGGCAAGTTATGAGAAGAATCACCACAAAAGTGGGCAACTGTGAAAATACAAAACTAACTAAGAACTACTTATTTTTTCTAAGTTCTCCTTGAGAATTTTATACTTTTTCTCAATTTCATTTAACCGCTTTAATTCCATCTCCATATTATTTATTCTTGAATTTTTAATGCCAACGTTATTGTCAACTAATTCCACTTTACTAGACTGCATAGGGTCACCCAGTTTTCTAAGAAGTTCAGTATTTTCGCAATTTAATGTCTTGATCCTTGCTTCTAGAATACCCAATTCGTCATGTTTTCTTTTATTTTCAATAAATACATCATTTGCCTTATTTAATCGCACTTCAATTTCGACATAACTCGGAGGTTTTATGAAATAGTCTAAAACTCCAGCAAATCGAATTGATGAAATCATAAGACTTTCATCAGAGAATCCTGTAACGATAATTCTCGAAGGTAAGGGATCTATTTTCATGGCTTCACTCAGAAACTCCACGCCGCTTACTTTGCCCATTCTCATGTCTGATAAGATAATGGATGGATTAATATTCTTCAGCTCTCTAAGAGCTTCACCCGGCGTCGGAAAGCAGTGCCATTCCCACTGCTCACTTAAATTCACTTCAAACAGTGAAAAATACTCTGTCGCATCATCCACGTAAATTATTCTATAGTTTTTAAGAAAATTCACGCTGCCTCCCGCTGTAAATCACTTGGGATCTGGATATGGAAAACTGTACCCTTTCCAACTTCTGATTCGACACTTACCTTTCCGGAATGCTTATTTAAAATACCGACTAAAATATGAAGCCCTAATCCAGTCCCCCTTCCGACTTCTTTGGTAGTATAAAACGGAGTGAATATTTTTGATCTAATATCATCAGGAATTCCAGTTCCGTTATCAAAAAAATCAATAAAGCAAGTATCATCTTTAATAATTGCAGTCACTTTAATTACCCCACCGTTTGGCATTGCATCGATTGCGTTCGTCATTAGGTTCATAAATATCTGATGAAATCCCACTATGTCGCCATTGATCATGAGTTGATCTAGAAGTTCTAAGTTGACTTTAACGCCAGCATTTTCCAACTTAGAATTTATCATTACCATGACATCTTCAATCACTTCTTTTAGTCTAATTGGTTTGAATTTAGTCTGATTGGTACCAGTGTATGACTTCAGGCTGCTTACAATTTTTGTAGTGATAAAGACCCCTTTTTTCATGATAGAAAATAGCAGCTTTGCTTTAGATTTTGATTTTTCATCGGGCAATTGAGAAACTAGTTTCTCTAAACCTGTGATAGAACCACTTATAAATCCAGTAGAATTATTAATCTCATGTGCGACCCCTGCGGCTATATCTCCAAGGGAAGCGAGTTTCTGGATCTCAATCATGTCAGCTTGAGTTTTCTTCAATTGTTCAAGAGTTTTCTCAAGATCTTCTTTCTTTAATCTTAATTCCTCTGTCTTTTTTAAAACTTTGTTCTCAAGAGAATTCTTTAACTCTTTTAGTTCAACATAAGTGTCAGATATTTTCTCATTGATTGATAGGACGAAAAAGAGCAGCCCTCCAACGAACCCGACATTAAAAACGGTTGCTCCTGGATAGACGCCAATAACGATTAACATTTCGTTTATGCCTGAGAATAAGCAAGACGAGAGACTCAGGAACATGAACAGAGAACTTCTACTATTACCTCGAATATTTTTAGCTACTTTTATGGCTGAGTAGATAAAAATTAGAGCTGAAAATCCAAACGGTAGCGTTGTTCCAAATTGAATAACATCGCCATTCTGTCCAATTAAAATGAAAACAAGTCCTATGACAACGTTTCCTAAGTACGCTAAATATAATTTATAATTAATAACTCCAATCAAGCGTAATGCATTGTAGTAGGTCAAAAATCCAACCCAAACTGCTGAATCTGCTATTTTATGAGCTAGGATCATGGGTAGATGAATACCGAATGATCCTATTGTGGTTGCAACAAAATAGATCGATAACGTCAACTGAGATAAGGTCAAAGAGATAGTTAGAGAATTTGATTCACGTTTAAAGAAAAGCAGGAATGTAAAAATGGATAACGTACTTAATAAGCCTGCTGCAATAATGTTAAAAGTCACTGAAAAGACGTTTATAGTTGGTTCCGTCTTCTGAATTTTTGGCATATAATCGAGCCTCGCAAAATAACGAGTATATGAATATGCCACCCACTCAAGGGTACGTCCGTTCTTTAGAACCTCACAACTAACTGATGGTGTTCCATAAAAATTATCAACAGTTTTAAATGTTGGATCACCGTACTTGAAGACTAATTTGCCATCAAGAAATAATTCATGAGCTCCTTGAATCACGCCCGGCATTACCAAGAACGACCTAGGATTCACTGCACAAATTCCAGAAATTTCGGTTGAAATAGCCCTGATTTTTAAAATTCCATTTTCACTTGCCCAGTCTGATTTAATCTCCCATGAAAATCGGTTACTTGGAAGCGAGGTAACCCCTAATAT
>JANNCA010000129.1:0-11960 GCA_031386075.1 Oligoflexia bacterium | reverse complement strand
GAAAACGGGAGCATCGCTAGAGTCAATAGAGTGACTCTCATTTTACTGGTCATGATATTCTGAGCCTCCTTGCTTCAAGGTCGTTATCGGCTCGATACCCTTTCGAACTTAGCTTGAGACCCTTCACTTAACCAGTTATCCTAAGAATACCCGTTATGGCTGAAGAAAAAAAACCCCCAAGCGAAAAAAACCTAGAAAGAACCCTGGAAGCAAAACGCCAGGCCAAAATTGCAGCGAGTCGGATTCGCAATTTTCTTAAACGCAAAAACACCGTCTGGGGTGAAATGGGTCAACTGTTTTCGAGCCTCTTCTCCGACGACCGCCTCACCCGTCAAGCCTCAGCCCTATTCATGTTCGGTCTTTTGGGATTGATTCTGGTCATTTTCACAGCTGTTCAACGATTTTGGGATGCTAAAAAAACTAACTCACTTGCAGAAGCCTTTAGAAAAAATCAAAAAATCGAAGAAACCCTTAAAAAAGGCTCAGAGGAAACAAAAAATAAAGTCTTCATGACTTCATTGGGCTCATTTACCATCGAATTGAAAGAAATAGCCAAACAGCGATTGGGATCGGGGCAGGTGAATATGGCAGAAATTGAAATAATACTTCGCTGTGATGTTCAAGATACTTGTGATTTTATCGAAGATAACCGCGTTCCGGTCCGCAATCAACTCTCCAATGTACTGACTGCAATGGATCGACAAGACTTTCTTTCCCGAGAAGGTAAGAAAAAATTAAAAACCCGGATCTCGCGAAAACTGAATGATTGGTTAAAACATGGAAAAATAGAAGACGTCTACTTCTCGAAAATTATCATGAGTTAAATGAAATTTTAAGTCAGATCCTGCTGGCTCCGAGGAAAAGGGGGTCAACACGGCGTAGTCCGGATTATCGAAAAAGGTCTGCCAATCGCTTCCTAGAGCCCTGATGAGCTTCTCCTAGCTCATAGGCCTTACGAATCACTGCAAGCCGAACTTTTCTCCTGACCCCATTCAAACCCCAAGCTTGATCCACAATCTCAAGTGAATGCGCAGGTGAACAGCCGCTAAATGCCAAAAGCATCCCAAAAGCAGTCGGCCCCCGATGCATCATCTCGTTACATCCCATTGCAATATAGTGCTGCTCTGACGCACAGGACAGAAAACTAACTGGGCCTTGATCAAAGGTGCCTTCTAGCACACTCATGAACTCAGCCGTCGCATCAGCTTCATTCAGCAAAACAGGACTCCTATTGATATCTTTCTGATTAAATGTCTTCGCGGCGTTTTCGCGCAAAGAGTCTAAGGGTTTTTTGGGGTGATTCAGATACCAAGTGCAGTATTTTTTAACTTTTAAATCTGCCTTCGATTGATCCTTCAAGGAAAATGGAACTGAAGTATGACTTTGAGCCAGCTCCACTAACGCCTGTGCTTTTGAGTTTCCGACTCCAACCCCTACAAGGGTCACCTTTCCCAAGTGAAAGGCATGGGGTCGAACTAACCCTATTTCTTCAAGCTCTTCAAAGGTCCCTAGTGTAAACTCCTTTTCATCAAAGGCAGCAGGATCACAGTAAGCAGGCTCTTGAATATCTAAGGCAAAAACCTGGACACTCAGTAGTGCACTCTGAACGACAAATAATAGTAAAAAAATGCGCAATTCAGCAAAACAAAATAGTCGTGATAGTTCCATAGAGTTTGATTCTTTTATAGCGATAAAGCCTACTTCTAAGCAAGAAGAATTCATGCTAAGTTGCCAGTCTTATGGAAGCATTCTTTGATTTTGAGAAACCCATTGTCAATTTGGAGAAAAAACTTCAAGACCTCAGAGAACTCGCCTCTCAAGAAGGGGTTGATTTTGCTCATGAGATCACTATTTTAGAAAAAAAAGTGATCTCACTCATCGACGACACCTACTCTAAACTCAGCCCCTGGCAAAGAGTTCAACTCTCTCGACATCCAAGCCGCCCCTACACACGCGACTATGTCGATTTGCTCTTTCCAGATTTCATGGAACTTCACGGCGACAGAACTTTTGGCGAAGATCAAGCCATTCTTTGCGGTATTGCTACTTGGCCGCCGGCAATTCCGGGTAAACACAACCAAAACAATGATCCTCCATCTTCAAAAACACCCATTCTTCTCATTGGACACCAAAAAGGTCGAACCACTAAACAAAAACTGGAAAGAAACTTTGGAATGGCAAAACCCGAGGGTTATCGAAAGGCCATGAGGCTCATGGGATTAGCGAACCGAACACAAATGCCCATCGTTACTCTGATCGATACACCTGGAGCGTATCCTGGAATAGAGGCTGAAGAACGTGGCCAATCCCAAGCCATTGCCGAAAGCATTCAATTGATGTTTGAGCTCAAAGTTCCGACCTTAGCAGTGGTGATCGGAGAAGGTGGGTCAGGAGGAGCTCTCGCAGTAGGGGTCGCTAACCAAGTCTTAATGCAAGAATACGGAACCTACTCGGTCATTTCTCCAGAGAGCTGTGCATCCATTCTCTGGAGCGACTCGACCCTCGCCGAGCGAGCGAGCGAAAAACTTAAGATGAGCCCACATGAACTTCTTAAGCTAGGAGTGATTGACGGAATTATTCCTGAGCCCAAGGGCGGAGCTCATCGAGACTGGGTTGAAGCAGCCACTCTCCTTCGAAAAGCCCTCATAGAAAGCCTAACTCCCCTGATTCAGGAATGGAAAAAAGACGCGAATACAATGGTAACCACTCGAATTCAGAAATTTAGAGAAATGGGTCAGAGTGCTCTAGCGCACGCTCCCATTCAACCCGGGACATGAATCATCCGTGAAAAATAAAAATCCCTATTTATTTGTAGTATCCGCTCCTTCAGGAGCGGGAAAAACCACGCTCTGTAAAAAATTACTCAAGGACTTCCTGTCACTCACTTTATCGATTTCCTCTACGACTCGACCTCCTCGAGGCACAGAAAAGCAAGGAGTGGACTATTTTTTTCTCAACAGGAATGAATTCGAAGACCAAGTTCAAAAAGGTTTATTCGCCGAATGGGCTTCAGTGCACAACAACTATTACGGTACATCGAGAGAGTTCATCGAAAAGGCTCTTCGTTCGAATCAATCTGTACTTTTAGATATTGATGTTCAAGGAGCTGAACAACTTCACACCTGCTTTCCAGAAGAATGCCGCCGGATCTTTATTTCACCTCCCAACATTGAAATCCTTGAAGAACGCCTCAGAAAAAGAGGGACAGACACAGAAGAGTCAATTCAACGACGATTATTAAATACTCAAATAGAAATGGAAGCTGGAAAAAACTTTAACCACATCATTATCAATGACTCTCTAGAACGTGCCTATATGGAACTCAAAAACCTCCTCGAAAATTTTTACGGCCTGACCAGCAACTCCTCTGAAGAACAAACCCCAGCTACAAGAACTGCAAACGGGTCGGGATCGGATTAGAATGGCGAAACCTCCAATTCCGACCTTAGAGACGATTTGCAACAAAGTATCCAGCTATTATTTAGAAGCAAAACTAGAACTCATTACGAAAGCTTACCATTTTGCGGCGGACTGCCACCGCGGCCAGCTCCGCTCAAGTGGAGAGCCCTACATGATCCACCCGACTGAAGTCGCCCAAACTTTAGCAGATCTCCACCTAGATATTCCTAGTATTATCACTGGACTCCTTCACGATACAGTAGAAGATACACATGCAACTCTAGAGCAAATTGAAAAAGAATTTGGCAAAGACATAGCGGAACTCGTCGACGGAGTCACTAAACTATCTCAAATCACCTTCAAAACATCTGAAGAAAAACAGGCCGAAAACTTCAGAAAAATGATTCTAGCCATGGCCAAAGATATCCGAGTCATTCTTGTAAAACTAGCTGACCGCCTCAACAACATGAGAACCCTCGAACACCTGATCCCCTTTAAACAAAAAATAATTGCTCAGGAAACACTAGATATTTACGCCCCAATCGCTAACCGATTAGGCATTAGTTGGATCAAAACTGAACTTGAAGATCTCTGTCTGAGATACCTCCATCCAGATGTTTACTATAAATTAGCTCAAAAAGTCTCAAAAACGAAACGTGAACGCGAAAAATATATAGAAGACCTGAACACAGATCTCGATGATAAACTCAAAGAATACGACATTCATGCTCAAATTTCAGGCAGAGCCAAACATTTTTATTCTATATTTAAAAAAATGGAACGGCGAAAAGTCGACTACGAGCAGGTCTTTGATATAATCGCATTCAGGATCGTTGTCGACAATATCACGGAGTGCTACAAAGGACTGGGCGTTATCCATGCGGGATATAAACCAGTGCCAGGCAGATTCAAAGACTATATCGCAATGCCAAAAGCGAACGCCTACCAATCGCTCCATACGACAGTCATTGGGACGACTGGAGAACGAATCGAAATTCAACTCAGAACTCAAGACATGAATCAAGTAGCTGAGGGAGGAATTGCGGCCCACTGGAAGTATAAAGAAGGAAAGTTTGATGTAAGTTCCCGAGAAAATATGGAATGGGTCAGTCGATTGCTTCAGTGGCACAAGGACCTTTCTGATCCAAATGAATTTTTAGAGACGGTTAAAATCGACTTATTCGCAGAAGACGTTTTCGTATTCACACCCCGAGGAGAAGTCAAACAACTTTCTCATGGGGCCACTCCCCTTGATTTTGCCTATGCCGTTCACAGCGACATTGGACATCGATGCGTGGGTGCGAAAGTCAACGGAAAAATCGTTCCTTTGAAGCACCGACTAAAATCAGGCGACACAGTAGAAATTATCACCTCCCCATCTCAAACTCCCTCAAAAGACTGGCTCAAAATCGTTCGAAGTTCGCGAGCAAAAGCTAAAATCCGAAGCTATATCAAGGAACAAGAACGAGATCGGGCAAATCAACTGGGAGAAGAAATTCTAGAAAAAACTTTTCGTCCCTATGGATTTACCCTTTCGAAACTTGAAAAATCCGGAGAACTCCAGAAATTAGGCCAAAAGATAGGCTACCCTACGGTACCCGAACTCTTTGTTGCAGTTGGATATGGCAGAATAACAGCCGATGAAGTCATTTCCCACATGATTCCTAAAGAGGCGCTCGAAAAAAGACTGGAAGCTGCCAAAGCTGAAGATCAAAGTTTTCTCCGTCGCGTCTTCAGCTCTGCCAAGAAGCGAAGCGACTCCAGAAACGCAATTACGGTCGCCAATCTTCATGATGTACTGATTCGATTTGGTCGTTGTTGCAATCCGTTGCCAGGCGATGGAATTATCGGTTTCATTACTCGTGGGCGAGGCGTCACGGTCCACACAGCGACTTGCACTAAAGCTTTAGATAATGACGAAGAACGACGAGTCGATGTACAATGGAATATTACTGAAAAAGGGACAATTCGGAGGCATGTTAAAATTAGAGTTGTGTCAGTCGATGAACCTGGATTTCTAGCCCTCTTATCACAAACTATTAGTGCCTGCGGAATCAATATTTCTTCTGCCAATATCCGTACAACTAAAGATAAAAAAGCCATTGCCCTTTTTGATGTCGAGGTGAGTGACCTCACTCAGCTCCAGAAGGTCACCAGCTCACTCGAAGGAAAAAAAGGCGTTATCAGCGTCGAACGAGTTCGCTCTTAAACTCCTAAGATGGTACCACACAGTCAACGCCAGTAAAGCAGGCCAACCTTTAAGGTCGCCAGAAGCTTCCGCTATTCTTTATTCTACCGTGTAGATATATAAATGCATGAGGTATTCGATGCAATCAAAAAGTTCAAATTAAAAATTCATGCCTATGCGCATTTTTAGTCACATTTTTGGAGCCCCATTTTCACAGGAATTGTCAAAAATTTCACACATTCGCATCACTAAATCAAGCGATTGAACCTATGTTTTATTATTTTTCATGAAACCTTTATTTTTTTCCATTCCGTCCGATCTAATATGAGCTTTTAACATATTCGGAATGAGTCACTTTATGCAGCCTAAGCAAAGTAATTACGTACTAGAATCAAAACAGGAACTAACACGGCTAGAATACCAATCACAAATCTCCGCATATGACTATAAAGAAGAACTCAAGGGGTTAAACCTAAGTCCTGGAGCTACAGTACTGGACGCCGGGTGTGGCGCAGGAAATGTGACAGCGTACCTAGCGACTCTTGCCGAAGGTGTTCAGGTCACAGGTTGGGACATTTCTAAAGAACGAGTATCCATCTTAAAGCAGAAATACAAAAACAATTCATCTCTTCAATTTGAAGTCCAAGATCTCCTCTCTCCTCAGAATTCCTCGAAATTTGATTTGATCTTATGCCGCTATGTCTTTCACCACTTTCCAAGTGCGCAAACCCAGACTCTCCTGAGCAATCTCACCCGATTTCTAAAACCGAATGGAATATTACGCGTCGTTGAAATGGAAGGACTTTTCTCTGACATCTATCCTTCCTCGAAGTTTTTGCGCAGCGCTCTCAAAAAAATCAGAGGCAGCTCACAAATTGACTTACAGGTTGCACGTAAAATTGCCCCTCTTTTTTTTGAGCAAGGCCTCCAAGAAGTGCAATGCAAAATAAAAAACTGTGATTTTAGAGACAAAAGCTTGGCTCAGGAAATCAAGAACATTGAGTTTCGATTTGAAAATGCATTTTCTTTTTTTAAAAAATGTTTAGGCAGTAGTCTGCATGTACATAAATTAAGAGAAGAATATTTAAAGGCTATTTCTAGCCCAGGCGCAGTTCTATTTTATAACAATTTTCTAATTACAGGAAAAAAACAAATCACATGAAAATATCAAGTGCCGAACAAATATCAGAAACGGAACAAGATAGCAATTCAGGTAACCAAGAAATGTCGAAGTACATTGACCTCGATCTGTATCATGCTGTAGAAAAAACCCATCCATTTTATTTAGAAATGATAGAAGAAATTCACAAACAAGTGGATGCTACTAGTAATAAAAATAATGACACTAAAATTTTAGAATTAGGAGCTGGTACAGGTCTTCTGACTCAGGAACTGGTTCAGAAACACTTAACTAAGTTACCAAAAAAAATTACAATTGATGCGCTCGAATATGACTGGAAAATATACAATATCCTGAGGAAAAACTTAGGAGATCAGGTCAACTGCATTTGCGGGGATGCTGTCAAATATTTGAAACCAAACTACTATGATATTTTGGTGTCTAGCTTTGCCCATGACCACATTCATTTTAGCCTTGGAACAACCTTTGCTAAAAACATTAGAAACAACTTGAAACTCGGCGGACACTACATCATGGGTGGAGAGATTCTTCCTTATTTTACCAATGAAAAAAGCCGGGTTAAATCACTCTATGATTATCATCTTTTTATCATCGTGAAAGCATTACGGGACCGCCATTTTGATGTGGCTAAACTCGAAATCGATGCCCTTCGCTCTGGAGCTGACCTGATTGGAGATTTCAAGCGGCATGAAAAACTTTTTGAAGAAGAAATGTCCAATGAATTTAAATTGACTGAAAAAATTAAAATTGGTCCCACTACCCCTGCTAACGTAGGCGGAGTGTTTGTCTACGTTTTTCAAGCAATCTAATGGAGCATTCTTCATGATTTCAAAGACAAAAAGTAATAAAGGGATTTTGAAGCTTGTTCAACTTGAAGCTCCCTATGACTCTTGGAATCAGCCCTCAACTCAAGTTCTATTTTGCAAAATGGTAGGACTAAAATTAGAAAGTTACTTGACTCGATATTCGTATGGCATTCTTCCGTTTGACGGATCTGACTTTGTAGCTACCCACCTACTGATTTGCGAGGAGTCTCCAAATGGAGAATTAACTCCCCTCACTAGCTACAAATCAATCACCCTTGAGCGATGCGAAGCGCATAATCTAGTTTTTCCTTGCCTCAGTATTCTACAAGCCTCTCAAGCCGAACGTCATACACAGGTCATTACTGACCTCCTGAAACGATATCAGAAAAATCCTAGCGAGATCTCCTACGATAGTGGTTTCACTATCCATCCTTCCGCTAGGATTGACCGCGCATTCTGTAGCGAACTCAAAGATCTACTCATGGGATTTGTAACCCTCCATGCCATTGACAAGGGAATCCGCTGCCTCGTCGGTATGGGTATGACCCACGTCAAAGCAGATCAATATTTTTTATCTTGGGGCTATGAGCCTTTTGAGGACGGGCAAGGCCCTCTTCCTCTCGTCAAGGTAAAATCTCATTTCTGGAAAGAATCTCAGCTTTTTCGCGCAGAAAAATTCACAGAATTTGCCATGATGCATGCAAAGCTTGTTGAGCCGTTCTGGGAGAGGCGCCTAGTCATCTCTTCAAGGGATCAAAAAATACCCTCAATCGCTGCGTAATACACCCCTCTGTAAGTTCCGGAAAGGAGCCTGTTGACTCCGGGAAACAGAGACCTAAAGCGCAGTACCTACAACAGCTTCAAAGGGAGTGCCTTTCCCCTCTTTAAAATAAGTGATCATAGTTTATTTCAAAAACACAGTCAGGATCTCCCCTGTGAACGCAATGGGTCTCTCGAATCTGAGCATCCTTTAGGCCGATATAACCCGATGCTGCAGAGAAAACCCCAGCTTTCCATTGACAGATCGAGGGCGATCCAAGATGCCGAACCCTGAGAGCCGTCGCTATCTCTTTCTTGGTTCGCGTCCTCACAATACAGTGATCATGATTCAAGTCTAAAATTTGGTAATTCGAATTTCGCTCATAAAAAGGCATCAACTCTCCAAATAAATTTTCATATATCCATTTGGGCCCCTTCATTTGACGATAAACTTTTCCTAGATCCGTCTGGCAATTCGTAATAGTCGACTGTCTTCCCATCAAATAATAAAAATTTCTGGACACAGGGATCATTTCCTCTAGAAAGTTAAACATATCAGTAAAGAAAATATTATTAATCCATCCGTCTAAATTATCAAATAGTCTTGGATTCATCTGAAAATGTCTAAAAACCATAAGAACAAGACCCGTCCCTGCCTTAGACTCTAAAAAATCGAACATCACTTTTCCAGTTCTCGTGCGGCTAAATGGAGCGACCTGATACTTTTCAGGAATCAAATAGACCTGACTTGAATTCTCTGTGTCATTCTGAGCCAGGTGATTGGCCATCAACGCACGATAGTCCAGTTCATTTTTCCAAAATTTATCGAGACTAAAATGAAAGGTCTCAGAAAGTCTGAACATCGTTGCCAGTGACACCTTCGGGCCCAATATCACTGATTTTTCATAGCCGCCTTGGGTCATATGAAGATGCTCGGCCCACTCCGAATGACTTAATCCCAAAGCTAATCGAAGATTTTCTAGCTTTATTTGAAAGCTCTGATTATTTTTTCTAAATTTTAAAGGGTCATTTGGTAAATGCATTCAGCGGACCCCTTAAATTGACACTGTAATTCCTTTAATTTTATTTTTGGTTGATCATGATTGGGCTCTGCAAATTTGAGAAGGTATTTTTTCCTGTACTGACACAGAAAATCCCCAAGTATAGAATCTGATCTATAATCAAACTGCTCAAACGAAGAATCACGGGCTAGTGCAACCTCCAATTTTTTTGCGGAAATATGAAGGGTTTCAAATTGGAATGCAGTCTCGTAAAATCGCTGATTCGATACCAAAGACCGAACCCTCTCGAGTGGATCCGTAATACTCAGGTACTGATAACCGAGTTGCCCGTGAAATTTAGGCATCCAAACTAAATCCAGTGCCTGATCAAGACTCTGGCGATTCAGTCCATGATGCTGAATGAGTTCTTTAGTGAGGTCCACCTCAAAGTTCAAATTCATTTCATGATCAATAAAATTAAAAAAATCAGAACTCAATCCATGAGAGTTTAAGTAGTCATTCCACTTTTTCTCGCCGACTTTTTTATGAAAATAATCCACCAACGGTAGGACTTTTCTTAATGAGGTTCCCCCGTGGGTTAAATATTTTTGTGGCAACATTTTTTTATTTAAATAAGTTTCTAAAGTACCTAATGGTCTCAAATAATCAACATAACCTAGCATCACGCAATCAGGAGAAATTTGAGTCAACTCACAAAAGAGAAACCACTGTTCAATCAAAAGCTTCTGACTCCCCTTCTCGATTCTGGAATAAGCACTTTGGTCGATCCCAATCACTTGAGCGACTTCGGTTTGACTTAATCCGAGATTCTTCCGAACGCTTCGAATTAAACTCGGTAGTTTTGAAATGTTTTTTGAAAAGTCTGTTGCCATAATGAATCGAAAAAAGAATTGAAACATCTTTTTAACTCAAAAGACAGACTGGTTGCAATCCAAATACCTCTTGCCCAAAATATTTTAATTTTTGGTTAAAATCATCAGAACATTCCCAATGCGGTAAATGGCCGGCCCCTTGAATGATCTGAACAGCCCCTCTCCACAAAGAAGGTATTCTTATCTTTTCGATGTAGTCCAAGGAAATCAAACGCTCTTGATCCCCATAGACGACGGCGATCGGGCAGCTCAGACCCAGAACCGTCTGAATCTCATCCGTGAAATCAAGCCTTCCCAGAGCCTCCACAACCTGAATCCGGGCATCTGGATCCGTCCTCAAAAAATCTCGCTCGAACAGAGAGTTCTCCCCTGTTTTATCATGAGCAAAAAGCTGTTGCACCGCTCTCCTTGCTTCTTCATGGGTCACGTGGCCCTTAAAGTAGAAAGCTACATCAGGATTAGATAAAAAAGCGTCGGCGAAATTTGGAGGGTTTCCCAAGGGAGGAGTCCCGAATATAAATACCCCTGCAGGATTTTGAAAAGATCCAAGGGCCTGCAAAATAATATGCCCCCCCAAACTATGCCCTACCCAAACAGCTTTATTGAGATCTAACCTCTCAATAAACTCACAAAGAATTCTGGCATAAGACTGGGTAGAATAACTCTCATCGCCGGTCAAATGTGAAGACTCGCCGTGACCTGGTAAATCCAAAGCAATGAGGCGAAAAGTCTCAGCCAAATGGCTCTCAAATTGAGGCATGAAACTATTAGCGGATGCTGAGTTACCATGCACAAAAAGCAACGCAGGTAAAAGTGGAGAGCCTTCTTCGGGCTGAGCTCCCTGTGTATCAAAATAATGAATTTTTTGCCGACTTAACTGAATCCACTTTTCCATAATCTTTTGCCTTTACTTTGACTTGTAGAAATCTGAAATGACTAATCTTTTTTTTGTGTAATTTCTAATATAAATGCTGACCCGAGATTGGGCACACTTTCAACACGAATCACGCCCCCTAGGGAGTTTGCGATCTGCTGTGAAATATAAAGCCCAAGACCAAGGCCCTTGATCTGACTTTTTTCATTATTCAACCGAACAAATCGTTCAAAAATTTTTGAACAGTCTTCCGGAGCAATTCCCATTCCATGATCTCGGACTATGACCTGAACTGTCCCAGCTTCTTGATTTTGTTGCACCGAGATATGAATCGGTGCCCCCCGACCATATTTGATCGCATTGCTCAAAAGATTTGTAAGGATCTGATCAGTTCGATTCGGATCCCACCTAACTCTCAAAGATTCAACTAAATCAAGCTGAACAAGACACTTTGCCTGTCTCAGCTCTTCTTGAAAACTTTCTACGACTTGAAGCACCCGACTCGAGAGATCAAAATCGATGATCTGAAATTTTAACTGGCTGCCAGCAATCTCAGAAACGGAGTACAAATCATTTACAACTTCTGAAAAATGTCTCAACTGCAGAATAGAAATATTCATCCTCTTCGATAGAACTTGAGTCCGATCCTCTTTCTGAGAAGATTCGACTAGGCATTTCATAAACTGCAAATTCAAACTGAGTGATGTCATGAATGTTTTCAGCTCATGGGCAATAAAACAAAAATATTCATCCTGTTTTTGAAATTTAGCCTCCAACTGAGCGTAGGCCACCTGAACTTCTGCTAAGTAATTTCGAGATTCTTTGATATTCTGTCCGTCAGTTGGAGATTGACTCATGTAAGAATTTACTTGATCAGCTTGGCAGGCTATTTTTTGACA
>JANNCA010000101.1:0-6366 GCA_031386075.1 Oligoflexia bacterium | reverse complement strand
TCAATGTCCTTAAAAAATTCGTCCATTTCCAATTTCCAAGACTGATCACCCCGAGGATATTCATAGACGGTGGTATCAGGAGGGCCCATTTCTGGCAGCATTTGGTAGTAGCTGAGTTTTTCGATTCCGTAACTTCCGCCGAGTCCTTCAATGTGGATCTTTGCCTTTTTTCCGTAAACTTCGAAAGAGAAAAGGTTTTTCCATTCAGTGCAAGATACCTGAAGCCAAGCCGTTTGGCCCTGTGCTGTTCTTAGGTTGAGAAAAGCATTATCATCTACGGGCATGTCCCAAAAGTAAGTGGCTGCATGGCCTTCGATGGATGAAAAGTTTCCTAGAAAACTTCCGGCAAGGTCGATCAAGTGAACCCCCTGATCCATGAGCTCTCCTCCGCCCGAAAGCTTCGGGTCGGCACGCCATTCTTGATTGTATCCTACCCTGCCCCCATGGCCATAGCGGGCTCGGATAAACATCAGAGGGCCGAGCGCTCCACTCTGGGCGATCTCGTATGCCTTCTGAAAGGCTGGATGATATCGATGATTAAATCCGACACGAACCAACACTTTGTTTTTTTCGCTCAGCGATAGGAGCTCTTCGATTTCACGAACCGAAATGGCCCCTGGCTTTTCGATCAGTACGTGTTTTCCTGCCTCGATTGCCATTTTAGCTAAGGGAGCCAGGGAAGAGTTCAGGGTGGCAATCATCACAACATTAACGTCTGGGGAGGTGACGGCTTTCTCTGGAGATACGGTGGCAACGCAGTGAGGGGCTCCCTTCGCTAGATCTTCAGCCCTTTTAAGAATGAGGTCGCAGGTGACGCGGACTTGTTCGGGCTTGAGAGAATTCACGCGTTTTTTTCCAATAAGACCAGAGCCGATGATCGCAACTTTCAGTTCGGTGGACTTCAAAATGAGTTCTCCTTCGTAGAGAGTTTAAAATAACTTTTTGAATCTTTTTTAATTTACTTTTTAGGCTAATAAGCCTTGAAGACCCATTGATTTTCCTTGAGCCATTGGAGTGTTCGAACAATGCCTTCGCGAATCGAAAGTTCGGCTTTCCATCCAGTGCTTTGTATCTTTTGTGTATCCAAGAAAATAAAGGGGTTGTCACCAATCCAACCGCGATTTCCACCCGTAAATTCCAGCTCCGGGCGAATTCCTAGGGCTTCACTGATCCAACCAATAGAGTCAGTGACCTGGCAGTAATCGGGCGCTCCTAGATTGAAGACTTGAACCTGGTGAGGGCTCTTGAGTGCAAGCCCATTCTCAATGGTATGCATCATGGCTCGGATACAGTCCCCGACATAGAGGTAGGATTTCTTTTGTTGGCCATTTCCTAGGACCTTGAGGTGTTGAGGGTGTTCAATGAGCTGCTTGTAAAAGTCAAAGACATGACCATGGGTGTAGCGCTCACCTAAAATTGAAACGAAACGGAAAATATAGCCTTCAAATCCAAATCCCTCACAGTAGGCTTGAATGAGTCCTTCTCCTGCTAGTTTTGAGGCTCCATAAAGCGAAGTTTGAATCGGGAATGGGGCCGTTTCAGGGGTGGGAACGACCGGAGCCTCACCGTAAATGGAGCCGGTAGACGAGAAGGCGATTTTTTTAATTTGATTGGCTCTCATGGCCTCGAGGACGTTGAAGGTAACAACCGTATTTTGCTGTAAATCTTTACTAGGATGAGTGGTTCCAAGGCGGACGTCTGCGTTCGCTGAGAGATGGAAGACACAGTCAGAACCTTTCATTGCTTCAGTCAGGGCTGCCAAATCCAAGCAATCCCCTCGGGTCAGATGAAATCTTGAATTCTGGTTGGCTTTGGCTAAAAAGCTTTCCTGGCCCGTAGAGAAATTATCGAAACCTCGAACTTCGTAGCGCTCGCTCGATTGTGTGGTTGTCTGACCTTCTGGTTGAGTTTCCAAGAGTCGATCCACCAGATTGCTTCCGATAAAGCCAGCAGCACCGGTGACAAAAATTCGTTTTCCAATTCGTTTATGATGAGGCATTGACCTTAATTCATAAAAGAGTTCACAGATTTCGTAAACTGAATTCGACTGAGGGCTACGCATCGAGGTGAGGAGTGATTTTTGTGTTGTGTGGTTTTTCTCGGTGGTATACGATTTTCGAGATTCCCATTCAAAATAACATTGCATTTATCATAGCAAATTTTAGCCAGAGTGGATTTGAGAATGATGTTGTCTATTGTAGTTCCAGTTTATAAAGAAGAAAGAAACATTCCAGAATTTTTTAGTCGAATTGTGCCTATTCTTGAGAGCATTTCGAAAACTTTTGAGATTATTTTTTGTATGGATCCGTCACCTGATCGGACCGAAGCGGTTATATTAGAACTCCGCTCGAAAGATAGCCGCATTAAGTTGCTGAAATTTTCCAGACGATTTGGGCAGCCTATGGCAACTTTGGCTGGCCTTCATTATTCAGAAGGCGAAGCGGTAGTTGTCATCGATGTTGATCTTCAGGATCCCCCTGAGTTGATCCAAGAAATGGTTGCAAAGTATCGAGAAGGTTTTGAGGTCGTCTATGCTCAACGAAGAAGTCGAGAGGGCGAAAACTGGGTGAAGAGAGTTGTTTCTTTCTACGGTTATAAGTTGATTAGTAAGATTGCTGAGGTCGAAATTCCAGAAAATACCGGGGATTTTCGCTTGATGAGCCGAAGAGTTGTTCAAGAGTTGTTAAGACTCAGGGAGTCTCATGGGTTTTTAAGAGGAATGGTTGCAGTGGTGGGCTTCAAGCAAACCTCAGTCATGTTTGATCGTTTGGCACGGTTTGATGGAAAAGGTAATTATAACCAGTTTTTTGGCTCCTTAAAAATTGGATTTAACGGGATTATTTGCTTTTCGAATTATCTTTTGAGTTTGAGTTCTGTCATGGGATTTGTGATTGCTGGGGCTTCCTTTTTAATTGCGTTTGTTTATGCTTTTATGAAAGTTATAGGCTTCCCGTTTCCCATGGGTAATCCAACTATCGTTATTTTGGTTTTATTCATGGGAGGAGTTCAGTTGATTGGGATTGGAATTTTGGGTGAATATATTGGCCGAATTTATGATGAAGTCAAGCAACGTCCAAGATTTATCGTTGAAAATTCCTTTGGAATCTCTGGGTCTCAAAATGATCCATTTTTCTATTCTTCGGATTCAAAAAACACACCCTCTATAAAAGATAGGCAGGTATCTCTATGATTATTACTCGTACTCCATTACGAATTAGCATAGGCGGTGGTGGGACTGATCTTCCTAGCTATTATGAAAAATTTGGCGGTTTCGTGATATCAGCTGCCATCAATCATTATATTTATATCGCTCTCCACAAGACCTTTGTTCCAAACTATATTGTTAAGTATTCTCAGTTTGAAACAGTCGATTCGGTAGATCAGATTAAACATCCGATTGTCCGTGAGGCCTTTAAACTCCATGATATTAAGCCTTTTATAGAAATGGTCAGTATGGCCGATATTCCTGCCGGCACCGGGCTGGGATCCTCGGGCTCATTTAATGTAGGGCTGCTGAGAGGCCTTCACCAGTTGAAGCGGCAGCACATCACTACCTATTCGTTGGCGGAAGAGGCCTGTCATGTAGAACTTGATTTATTGAAGGAACCCATCGGAAAACAGGATCAGTATATTGCTGCCTTTGGTGGCCTGAATTGTTTGGAGTTTTCTAAAACGGGGCAAGTCACTGTGAGTCCGCTTCGAATCTCCAGTGAGACTCTCCATGACCTGGAAGATAATTTGCTGATGTTTTTTACCGGTTATTCACGAAGTGCAAGCGGAGTTTTAGCTCATCAGAAAAGTTTGAGTGAAAGCAATGATCGGGCTATGTTAGAGAATCTTCACTTCATCAAGGAACTAGGTATTTCAATCAAGGCGGCCCTTGAAAATGGAGATACCGTAGAATATGCCCGACTCATGCATATGCACTGGCTTCACAAAAAGGAACGTTCCGGTGGAGTTTCGAATGAGAATATCAACCGCTGGTATGACGTAGGCTTTAAAAACGGCGCTTTAGGTGGCAAGCTCATTGGCGCTGGAGGCGGCGGATTTATTTTATTCTATGCACAGGACCGATTTGCTCTTCGCAAAGCAATGGAAAAAGAAGGTTTAACTGAAGTTCGATTCTCCTTCGACTTTGAGGGTTCTAAGGTGGTTTCTTCATGATGACAAATCAAACTGTGGATAGTTGGATACTAGTGACAGGCGGCGGGAAGGGAATTGGCAAAGCGATTTCAGAGAAGTTAGGTGCTTCCGGTTATCATCTGATTTTAGTGGGTAGAGACGAAACTGCATTGCACGAGCAGTCAGAAAAAATAAAGTACTCTTCCTCTGTACGGGTTCAGATATTTAAGGCGGATCTTTCGGTTTCTGGAGCTGCGGGTGAGTTGTTTGGAACGATTCAGGCTAAGGGAATCCCGCTTCCACTAGGAATGGTTTGCAATGCGGGGGACTATGGGGTTTTAGGGCCTCTCCATGAGGTGAGTATTTCTGATTGGAAACGATCCTTTGATCTTAATTTTTTCTCGATTGCAGAACTCATTCAACAATATGTAATTTTAGCGACAAAAAGTCAGAGTCAGATGCGTAGAAAAATTATTCTCATGAGTGGGAGCGGATTGGGGGGGGCTCAAGTCTGGCCTGGTATTTCGGCCTATGCTTGCGCTAAGTCCGCACTTTATCGGCTCATGGAGGTCGTTCATGAAGAAATTTACGACAAAGGATTTGATATTAATTGCGTAGCACCTGGTGCAGTGAAGACTGGAATTACAGATCAAGCTGAAAGAGCAGGAGCGAAAAGTCTTGGAAGGCTTTATGATGCATCAATAAAAGTTAAAAGTGACGGTGGGGATTCTCCAAATTTGGCTGCTGATGTGGTGTTGCGCCTTCTGGGGTCCCAGTGTGAGGGTCTGTCAGGGCGACTTGTCAGTGCTAAGTGGGATCGAAAATTTTTAGATAATCCATCTATGGTTACGGCCAATCAGGACCTTTTGCGCCTTCGGAGAATAGATAATGAATTGTTTAGAAAAAATTAAAAAATGAAAATCGCAATTATTGGAACCGGCTATGTAGGTTTGGTGTCTGGCACCTGCTTTGCTGAGGTAGGGCATGAAGTTACTTGTCTGGATATTGACAAGGGCAAAGTCGATCGCCTCAAAGAGGGCATTATTCCTATCTATGAGCCTGGCTTAGAGGATATGGTTCGAAGGAATTATAAAGAAAAACGTCTTTTATTCTCATCTGATTATCGAGAAACTGTAATCAGGAGTGAAATCGTTTTTATCGCAGTAGGAACTCCTCCTGGCGAAGATGGAAGTGCTGACCTCAAATACGTGTTGAACGCGGCAGAAAGTATTGCCGAGAATATGGATAAGTATAAGGTCATTATCAATAAGTCGACAGTTCCAGTGGGAACTGGGGCTCGCGTTCAAGAAGTGGTTCAACGGGTATTGGCGAATCGGAGAGTAGATTTTTCATTTGATGTTGTTTCAAACCCTGAGTTCCTAAAAGAAGGCGCTGCGGTAGACGATTTTATGAAGCCTGATCGGATTGTGGTAGGCGTTGAAAATGAAACGGCCCGCCAAATGATGGCTCGTCTTTATCAGCCGTTTGTTAGGAATGGTCATCCTATTTTGTTTATGGATATTTTTTCTTCTGAAATGACCAAATATGCAGCAAATGCATTTTTGGCAACTAAAATTTCATTTATCAATGAGATCTCGCGGGTCTGCGAGAAGCTCGGTGCAGATGTTGAAATGGTGAGAAAAGGAATCGGTTCAGATCACCGGATTGGGCAGCATTTTATCTATCCTGGACTGGGATACGGTGGCTCCTGCTTTCCTAAAGATGTGAAAGCGTTGCTGGATACAGGAAAAAAGCTCGATGAACCTATGCATGTACTTACGGCAGTTGAGCAGGTGAATCATGAGCAACGTAAGCATTTTTTTCAACGAATGAGTCATTTTTTTCATGGGCAATTGAAGGGCAAGAAGATTGGAATTTGGGGTTTGGCATTCAAGCCAGGGACAGATGATATTCGTGAGGCTCCATCGCTGGATATTATCAATGCGTTACTGGATTCGGGTGCATTTGTCCAGGCTTATGATCCTGTTGCAGAAAATCATGTCAGAAATCATTTTTTTGATCGAAAAGGATTGTCGTTTGCTTCTGAGCAATACGGCGCCTTAGATGGGGTAGATGCATTGTGTTTGGTCACCGAATGGAAGTCGTTTCGAGAGCCTGATTTTGAAAAAATGAAAGGAAGAATGAATGCCCCTGTCATTTTTGATGGTCGGAATCAGTATGATCCCGATGCAATGAGGTCATTGGGGTTTAAATATTATTGTGTCGGACGGAAAACAGGTGCTA
>JANNCA010000295.1:0-6077 GCA_031386075.1 Oligoflexia bacterium | reverse complement strand
GGTCGTGAGCTAGATCTGCAGGACTGGGGACTTGATTGAGGTAGGGAGTTACACCGCCTCCAAGCCCCTCTAACATGGCAGCATCTCCAGCCTTGCCTAAGGAGAGGCTGCCACCATCGATTTTATCGGCGGTATCTTGTAATCCCTGATCAGTGATACCCGAACCCGACCCACTGCCAGTGGCACCCGAACTGCTGCCGCCGGTGCTTGTGATCGAGGTACCCGCTGCAAAATGCTCGGGGGATGCCGAAGGGTTCGGATTTGCGACCTGAAAATAAAGGCCCGAACCTTGAGCGAATTTATTCACATTCTCACATGCATCTTGATGATCTTTGATCATTTTTTGAACATGAGCGATTCTCTGTGCTGCCTGAAGCGCCATCATGGCCGCCATCACACAACCCATCATGTCCCGTTTTTCCCCGGCCTGTTTTCCTAACTGCTCTGCTTCAGTTTTGGCAACACCCTTCCCGATTTGCTGACCAGTAACAGCGATCCCCGCAGCTTCGGCCGCAGCTTGACTCCCAGCGAGTACTTTGTCCATGCCCAACCCAGACTTATTAGGTTCAGAACCCGCAGTAGTCTCTAAGCCTGAAGAGGAAGCCGCGTCTGTCCCAACAGTTCTTGACTCAGGAGCGGTCACGACAGAGTTCGCCTGGTGGTTATCGCCCGCTTGAACTTGGGAGGCACCAACCCTACTCTCAGGGGCGGAAAATTCATTGTGAGCATTGCCAGCCCCGACACCCCGATTCTCAATACCGGTCGCTAGACCGCGAGCCGCTTCACCACCACTCCTGCCAACGGAAGTGGTGGCCTCTTGAGATGCCTTTTGAGCGACCTCATTGGCCGCGTTAAACTTACCCTGAGCGGTTTCTAGTTCTACTTGAGCAGGTTGAACCTTATTTTGATTTTTTGCACTTTCGCTTTGTGCAGCCCGATGCTCCTGTTCTGCTGTACCTAGATTTTGAGAGGCTAAATCAAATCGTGTCTGAGCGCTTGCTCTGGAAGCAAGATCAGTGCCCTTGTCGGCAATTCTTTTGTCCACTCCAGCCTCCCCCAGTTCACTTTTTGCCTGACTTAATTGCGTAACCTTACCTTCAAGATTGGCTTGTGATTTTGCGGCGTTTTCTCTCACTTGATCGAAGTTTTTCTGCGCATTAGAAACCTCGTTTTCATGAAAATCCGCTATGACTTTCGTATGAGTAGCAGTAAGACCCTTCTCCTGGCGCCCTGACTCTAAAGCCGTTTGTTCTGCCCGAGATAGTTTACTTTCAAGCTGATTGAGATACTTTACTCTTTCAGGTGACTGACTAGACGAGCGATCCAAACTGTCCTGTGCAGCCGAAACCTTGTTTTTCAACTCCTCAACTATTGCTCGATCACTATTGCTTTTTGACTTGAGAACCTCAGACTCATCGATAAGTGCTTGATGCTCGAATTCATTGGCGTTTTTTAAAGCGAGCTTACCCTCTGTAAGAGCACTGTCTCTTTGATCCTTCAGAGTGGTTAATCTTTCTTCTGCTGATTTTACTTTTTGAGCCAATTCGGAGTCTATTTCAGTCTGAGCAGCAATTTTATCTTTAATTGATGTTAAACTTTTCTCCGTTCGTTTTTCAACCATTTCTGAATAATGAAGTTCTTTATGGTGGTTACCTGTTTGCTTTTTAGTGGTTTTTTCCTCAGCTAGCGAAACCTTCTCCTTTGCATCCTTTACTTCATCCTCATGTACTTTTAATTTTTCTAGATTATTTTTAACGACTTGATCTCTAAGAGCCCTAGATTCATCAGAGCCTTTAGCGGCGTCCAATGCCCTTTGCTCTACACTAATTTTCTCTTCGAGTCGCCCAGCCCGCTCCTTGGCCATCTGAGCTTTTAAAGAAGATTCAATCGCCTGAGCCTTCAAAACTTGATTGGGTTTACGTTTAGATTTTTCATTTTTTGAAGACTTTCTGTCTTCCTCCTGAGCGCGCGCCACATGATCAGCTGCTTCTTTTTTTCGATTTTCATCATACTCTGTGACTTTATTGCTAAAGTCTGTTTGTAATTTAGTTTTTTCAGTCTGAAGACCTCTTCCTTGTTCAGTAATAATTTTCTCTTTTCGTTCTGCTTTCTTTTCAGCGGCCTCTCGTAATTTTTTTTGCTCAAGTGACTCATCTTTGATCTCAGTCTTCGATACAGGCACGCCAAACTCCAATTGAGCAATCCTGGCCTTTTCACGAACAATCTTAGCTCTCTCCCGATCACCAGGATCCCCTGTAATTCGACTATTCGCTTCAGCAATATCTGCCTTGAGCACAGCTTCGGCTGATTTCTTTTCCCTCAGAACTTTTTCAGATTCAAATCGTTCAAATTTTTTCTCGCTCAAATTTGCTTTTGCTTGCGCTAGATCTTTTTCCGCTAAGCTCACCTTAACTCTAGCTTGGCCCTCGGCAAAAGCCTTCTCGAAAGGCGTCACTTTCTCTACAACAACGACTTTATTTTCAGTAATTTTTTTTAATTCACTCTCTTTTTCTTTAACTGCCACTTCCAGGGATTTTGCCTCAGAATCCAGTTGTTTTACCTTTTTTTCAGATTCTTGAGTTGCTTTTGAAACCTTGTTATTCAGTTCTGACTCAAGAACTTCCATATTTCTAATTTTTTTTGAAATATCATAAGCTTCTGTTTTAGCATTTTTAAGACCAGATCGTGACTGACCCAGATCACCCACAGTCTGCTTAAGAACTTCCTGGCGTTTCTCAAAATTTTCTTTTTCCAGCTTAAGTTGAGCAATCTCACTTCGCAGCTGATTCGCCTTTGGCCTATCTCGAGCCGATTCTTTTTCAAAGGCTTCTTTTTTCGCTATTTCTTGACTCATTTTAGCCAGTTTATCATTATTTTTATTGTACTCTTTTGCCAGCTTCTCATTATCTTTAACCGTATTTACAATGTCAGTTTGGATTTTTTTTAACTCACCCTTAAAGTTTCCTTCTGCCTCTGTCCTCGCGTTCGATGTCAAAGCAGGAAAATTTCTTTGAATTTTACCCCAAGTTCGACTCAATTCTGACCCAATATTGGAAAATCCAGTCCTAACCTTTTGCAATCTGGTCGCCTCTGCAGTAACCTTTGCTTTCTCTCCGAGATTTGATTCTTCAACCTTCATGGGTTCCTCAAAAGTACTAGGGGACTTTAAATAATTTTCTCTCACTTCTACCGCTTCCGTAGCAGACATTCTATTCTGAGCAACTGCCTGATCGATCCGCGCCAAATCCTGGGCCTTCCAGCTCTCGAGTTCTTTGAATTTTTCATTGTCTAAAGCAATTAATTTCTGCTCAAACTGAACCTTGGTCAGACTTCCATCTGTAAAGTGATCAGAGAATAATTTTTCTTTAACTTCAAATTTTTCTTTGATGTAACTGCGTTCTTTTTTGATATTTTCAGCTTTTTCTTCGGCATTCAGCTGATCCTGATAAGCTCGGTTTTGTTCACTATAAGTTTCATTGACAAGAGTGCTTTTCTTCCAAGCATCGGTACTTGGAATGTAGCTATTGCTATTGATACCTTTACCTACGCCGGAGAGTGCCCTTCTTCCAAAATCTCCAATCCCTGGAGCCACACCTAAAGTCCCTCTATTGAGGGTCGATGGAATTGTCCTCGCCAAGTTAGAAATGGGAGTAGATATATTTCTGCTCTTAAAAGAGGCATTATTAACCCCAGAATTGCCATTGACTGTCACATTTTTATGTTGCTCAGGAGGGCTGATTTTTGGTTTTAAGTCTTCAGGTTTAACTAAAATATTATTTTTATTAGAATTTTTAAAATCTCTATTAGCAGTGTAGTATTTGCTTCTAAATGATCTTTTGATTATTTTTGAGATCATTTTTTGTGAATATTTTAAAGTTGATTTCTTTTTTACGGTTGAATTTTCTAATTTTGGTTGCGCTGTAAGTTTTACTTTATTTTCTGGAATAGATTTACTCACTGTATCTACATTTAATAGACTCACATCTGAAGAAGGGACCTTTCCACGCCCCAAATTCTCTACAGCGGTAAGTTTATCAGCACTTTTCTTATCTACTTCTTTTGTTTTTAATTCGTCTAGAACACTATTAAAATATTTTTTTACTTCAGATTTTTTTAAAACTTCACTTAAAGCTTCATTTTTATCGGCAGATTTTTTTGCTTCAAATTGATTCTCATTGTCAGCTATCCTTTGACGATTTATTTCAAGATAGTTTCGATCAGCTTGCTTGGTAACGGTAGGTTTAGCAGTAGCCTTCAATTCAGCTTCAGCCGTCTTTGCAGCAACTGCCTTTGCAAAGGCGGCTTTCCTTCTAACGTTTCTTTTAAGGTTTTTTTTCACATTTTTTGGAACATCTACTGCATTGTTTCTTGCACTACTATCTTTTGGAGCAGGTTCTATAATTATTTTTATTTGATTATTATTTTTTATTTTATTTTTTTCTATGTTTTTAGTTGTATCAGATTTTTCTTTTACTAGCTCTCTTTCAGCACTCTGCGAATCTCCCCAGCTGTTCTGAGGAAAAATAGCAAGACTTGCTAAACACAAGCTTTGGACAGAAAAAAAAACAACAAGTCCGCGTCTTAACTCCATTCTCAACAACGGAGCTTTTATCAAATCTAAACGTTTAGTGTTCCGCACGTGAAGTACCTAACAACGCTCCCATTGGATCACCCTTACTCAGCATCATCATCCCGAGTAGATCGAACGCCATATCCGCCATCCCTGCTTTCATACATAACGAACTACCATCCGGAGTGGGCATTGCACACGACTTCACACAGAGGGCAGCGGCAATAGAGTCAGCTACGGCCATAGCAATATTAATAGCTGTGCCCATCTCATCTTTCTTAAGTGATGCACAATGGGCCTTCACCTGGGAGAAGTTGTTAGTTTGCGTGCCATTAGTTATATTCAACTTTTCTTCATTATTTTTGATTTGATCACAAATCACATCACACGAAGGCGCCGATGATGTGGAAGGGGTCGACTCACCTGCAACAGCTAAGCCCTGCAAATAAAGTAGTACAAAGACCCAAGATATTATAGCAGCCCCGCGAATCGCAATCCCCATACTTGACATTATCTATCAGTTAAATTGAAATAGCGACTATTTTTTATACTTATTGTAAATACTTATACAATCAACGATTTATTAGACAAAAAGAGGTAGGACTCACGAAAAAGGGCAAGGCACCCCTTCTCAGGAAATCACCCGCTTCAGAAATACCAGCCGAAGCTCGCCGACGGGGCTCCACCCAGACCACCTGATAGACCGAAATTATACCCGACTCCAATGGTCAAGCCAGAGTAGGTTTGCCACTCTAAGCCAGCACTGCCGTAGGTGAAGAGTCCGCTGGAACTAATCCCGTTCACCGAAAGTCCAGAAACACTGCCGCTGACTGAGGCGGTGAGGTTGGTTATACTGACGCCGACCACAGGTGAAAGAGACCAGCCTGGCACAAAAAAGTGAACGCCCCCTCCTAGGGACGAAACCGTCAAGGTACTGGTACCTGAGCCGACTGACGTCGATCCATACCCCGCGTGGAGCCTCATCCATGATTCGAGATTATACCCAACATTAATACCCCAGAGCGACGGAAACGGGTCACCCAAAACTGAGACGTAAACACCGAAGCGATGCATTGAACGACTCCCGTCATCAAACGCTAACGCTTCCTTCTCACCGAACGCCGCACCGAAACCACCTAAGCCGAATGACCCGATAGCCAATAGCAGGGCGCTACAACTCAAGAGCCTTGAAGGCAAACTACGCGTGCGAATGCTCATCCCTATTTTCATCTGTTCCATTCCTCTCTCTAAAAGTATCGGAACAATGAAAATCAAACTCAAGTCACAGGTATTTTCTGAACCGGGTACTGTTGACTCCCGGAACAGGGATCTAAAGTCGCAATAGTACCCGATCCAGAAAATACAATAGCCTCAAAAGGAGTGCCTTCGTCACAAACTCGAATCACCCTGAGCTCCAACGATGGCAGCGTTGGTGTCGATCTTGGCTTGGCTCGATAGTTTCTTCATCCACTCACTATAAAGTTCTCGGCTCTTACGAGTGGCAATC
>JANNCA010000048.1:0-6751 GCA_031386075.1 Oligoflexia bacterium | reverse complement strand
GAGTCGTCTTTCGTCGGGAGTTACAGCGACTTGATAATAGGGGGCTCTCTGGATTTCGACTGATTCACCACGCCGGGTTCCCTTCATGTCGATGACGATCCTATCGAACCCAGGATTCGTCGCTCGCCGAATATCCTGAATCACGACTCCGTCGATTTGTCGGTCACCGCCTACGATCAAACCATCTTTGATATAAGCCTTAGTTTTTTTCTCATCCGCTACATGGACTCGTTCGGGCCGGATATCCGCATGGGCCAAAGTTTGCGAAAGAATCTGCGCAAGCATCTGGAGAATGAGCCAGGTATTGCCCTGAGTCATTCTGAGTGAAAAAGGCTTTTTTAACTTTTTGATCATTCCTTGAGGTTAGCTTTACCTGTAATCCGGTGCAAGTGAATCGCAAGGCGGCAAACGAAGATCAACAGAATCCCCGTCCAAAAGAATCCCTCTTTTTGCCTGAGATCTGGAGTGATATCGCGGGTGCGATCCTCGTCCTTCGAGCGAAGTGTTCCACATCCACCTCCACCAGAATAGGAAGAAGCACTTGGAGTGGAGGGGATATGGTGTGGGCTTGAGTAGTTGGGAAAATCTTCGTTCGCACGGCAGCGGGTATTGAGGGGAATCATGGAGGTGAGGGCGGGGGGTGATGCGTTGATCGTTCCGGTA
The DNA here is from genome assembly GCA_031386075.1 of Oligoflexia bacterium. GTDB lineage: Bacteria > Bdellovibrionota > UBA1018 > UBA1018 > UBA1018 > CAIYTD01. The sequence goes on along the minus strand of JANNCA010000048.1, from coordinate 6,088 downwards.
AGAACATAGAAGGGAAGGGGATCAATGGAGATGGGGCCAGCGGGATAGTCGCTGATTTGAAGCGGTTCGGAAGTGACTTTGAGAGTGTAGTCCCCGAATGGGAGGTGATCTGATTCAATGACTGAGTCATGATTGGTATAGCCCGAGTCTCCTTGGTAGACTGGGTCGAACGTTTTGCTTTCAAGTAGGATTTCCGATTCTCCCTCGAGCGTCATAGAGACCTTGATCGGCGAATACAAAGTGTAGGAGAGCGCGTGGAGTTCAAGGTGCCCAGAGAGTCCCAAAAGTCGATAGTGATTTGGGCTAGAATCTTTGATCTGGTCGACAATGCCGAAAGAAGACGAGTTTTCTGTGGGGCCTGACGGGGGGGTGAGGACTGGATCGTCAAGGGTATCTAAAGTAGGAAGTGATTCGTCACAACGTAAAGTCAATAAGGGGGCGCGGGTGGATTGGGAAGCGGCTACTCGAATGGGGGTTAAGTGAAGGAGGTCAGATTGAGTGGCAAAGGTTCTAGAGAAAGACTGGTGCTTCGGACAAACTGCGGAGGACGAGTGGGAATAGAAACTGGGAAGCGCCTGAGGGCCAGCGTAAAAAGGCTCGACCAAGATCGAGTAGATTCCGGCTTCGAGGGCTTCCAAAGAATATTCCCCTTTTGGGTTCGTGAGTCCGGTCGCTAAAACGGTGCCTCGTTTTTGTGAAATGGCGACCACATGAGCGCCTAAGATAGGGGCTCCAGAAGGAGTAAGAACCTTGCCGACGATAGTGCCCCGTTGATTTTGGTCAGACACCGGGTAGAGTGCGTGAATGCCGATGAGCTCGTCACACCCGAGATGGGCTTGCTCGGGCGATTCCATAAAAAGCATTGTCGATTGGAGCCCTCCACTGTGGGAAAGGCCGAAGGCGTGTCCCAATTCATGGGTGATGACATTTTGGACGTAGACCTGACTCAGGGATAGGGGCGATTTTTCCGCAGAGGCTCCCGTTGTGGAAAAGATTTCGTTTCCGAACCCTGAAGTATCCTTGGGGTTATTTGTAAAACGAAAGTGAATGTCATTCAGCTCAATATCGGTTTCAAAGATTTCGCCAGAATCGGTATGGTACCACACTTGGGTCATTCCAAGTACGTTGGAGGACAGGCCGGGATTGGCGAACTGACCGGTAGTTTGACGGGAAGCTTGGCCGGTCACTTGAGATGAAAAGTAAATACTCGAAACTCCATTATAGTTGCTATTTGGAGGGAAGGTCTGAGAATCTGTCCCTTGCCAATAGTCAAAGTCAATTCCCCCTGCCGATGCCCCTTTCCATCGCTGTAAACCTAGCAGGACAGCATTAAAAAAATCACTCGGACTGAGGCCCACCTGATTGAGTGGATTGCCGAAGAGGTTGAGTTTCCCAGGACTGCGCCATCGAATGGGAGTTCCACGCGAGGTAACAGTCGGCACGTAGGCGAGGGCAAGGGGAAATGGGGGGGCGACCCCAAAAGCGATCAGGAGAAGGAGGGTTTTGTTGAGGATGGAGTCAACTCGACCCAATGCAAAAATTTCATTTTGGACCATCCCGAAGACTCCTCAGTAAAATTAAACCTCCCAGGCCTGCACTTAATGCGCAAAGGATCCAACAGACCCTATGGGCCCACAGTATCCAATTCCTGTGTGGGCTCTCGACATCGTCCTGAGGCTGCAATTGAGGTGCCGGACCAGAGAGGTTCGATGCAGTGGGGATCAGCGATTCAGAGGCTTGAGGTGCCGCTTGCGCAGGTGGGTCTGAGTGAGTGGGGGGGTGATTGATCAAGGAGCGCAGTGCATTCAGACTCCACTTTTGAGGTGGGTTCGGATGGGAGCCGTCTGTCACCTCAGTCATGAGTGCAGGGCCAGATAAGATTTCCTGTCCATCTGAGTCTAGCTGAATATTCATCTTGCCCATCATGAGACCCTGAACTTCGAAGAAACCATCGGGACCCTTGTCTCTTAAGAATACGACGACATCTTCTCCTCTTTGAAACTGAGAAGCCCCGCCTACTTCCATGCCAATGCCGTCTTTGACGCCGCCCATTTCCCGAAACATGATATTGGGCGAAACAGTCGGCGTTCCATTAGGTTTTTCGGGTCCTTTGAGGACTTCAGTCACTTGGAGTTCGTAGTAGGTGTAAATACGCTTCGTTCCGCCTTCGTCTTTGCCCCAGTCGGAGTAATTCATCCCGATTTTGCCACGGATCACATGGGGGGCTTGTCCGACCGTCCTTGGAAAAGGTTGGGGATAAAAGGAAGTCGCCTGACTCTGGGTTGAGACCGTCAGAAGGATCCAGTAAAAAAACCTACATTTTCTAATATTCATTCTCAAGTGAACTCCCCTTCGCCTGGCAGATCAGGGATGAGTTTAGCATAAGAGATTCGCTTGATGAATTTCACGCGAGGAATTTCTAGGCTTGCGATTCTTAGGACGCAGTGCTACATGAGAACTTTCGTGGATCGTTAGCTCAGATGGTAGAGCAGCTGACTCTTAATCAGCGGGTCGGTGGTTCGATCCCACCACGATCCACCATTAATTTCAAAGGCTTATCGAGTTTCTCGGTAGGCCTTTTTAATTTCGAGTCACCCATAAGTCACCACTACGAACCGTGATGAACCCTTGTTAGAGCTAAGGGTTTAAAGTTTGTAGTATGAAATTCAGTTAAATCAGAGGAGTATTTCAATCTTAAATGTCTCATCCTATTGGGAGTCAAATCCATTCTTTACCCTTCGTCGAGGCATCCAAGAGTCACCTGACGTATTGGGGAATGACCCTTTATGCTCTATTGTGCCTGGGCTCTATGGCAACAATGAGTATCGGGGTTGGGCTCCTATTAGGCTGCATCGTTTTTGAAGAGGGAGGTCCTCGTAGGCTTTTTATTGATCTCCAACAAGTCATGGGGTCTCCTCAGGTGAGGCAGTATGGATGGGCCTCATTGTTCCTTGTTCTAGCGTGTGGACTGAGTTTAGGCTCAGCGCAGGGGTTCCCTCTGAGTTTTGTTGAGAAAGCGCCTAAAGTCCACTGGCTAAAGGACTTCGCCAAAATGGGGTATTTTGTACTTCCGGTTTTATGGACTGTGGGATGGCTTCGCTTGTCAGAAGAAAAGCGCAGAAATGTATTTCGAGTGTGGCTGATGACTTTTGGCGTTTTGTCGGTGATCGGTGTGATTCAATTTTTTACTGGATGGCCGAGGGCACAACCGAATCCATTGCTGCCGGGGTACTATCACCCTGTCCTTCTTTTGGGCCACCATTTGTCGGTTGCTAGTATTTGGATTTTTCCTTTTTTTTCACTTCTTGAGATTTTCTACAATAGAACCATCAGTCGTGCTCTAGGTCTGCCGAGGTCCTTGGTTATTTTATTTATTTTATGTGGAATATTCACTCTTGTTCTGGGGTACTCAAGAACTCTTTGGGTGGCTTTGCCTTTTGGGCTTGTGATTTGGGCAATCGGTAGACTCCCTAAAAAGGCTGCCATCGCTTTTCTAGGACTCATGATCGTTGGTGTAGGAATATCTTCTCAGGCACCCGTATTCCAGCGTAGGCTCAAAACTCTGATGGGGGTGCAGGACCGGGTGGAGCTTTGGAAGGCGAATCTAAAATTTTTTCAAGAGAGGCCCTTTTTTGGCGTTGGGCTTGGCAAAAATCAGGAACTTTCCAGTTATTATTTTAAATCCATTCACCCTGAGAAAACAGATTTCTTCGTAGGTCATGCCCATAATACCTATTTAGAGGTATTGGCAGGACTCGGTTTAGTCGGTTTAATGATTTGGATTTATTGGATTTTTGTTTTATTTAGAATCATTTGGTCTGGCGCGATGACTCAGTATTCATTCAATTTGTCATGGGGTTTTTTCTGTGCACTGACTGTTTATATGATTAATGGAACGACTCAAGTTAATTTTTGGGAAGGAAAAGTACTCCATCAGCTGATGTGGATGATCGGAATGATACTGCCTGTGTCGATCGGTACAAAAAAACTACTGTAATATTGATCAAATTTCCCATTCAATCTGAGACTATCGATAGAACCATCGGGGCTAAACGTTCTTGTAACTCAACACCCTTCAGGAGCGTCAAATAAAAGTGAGCGCTGGACTGACTCTAGAGCAGAGACTTTTGAGTCTATAGTGAACTGATGCAGTTAGGTATTCGTATAATAAATATTATTTAAAATTCATTATATAATAAAATAATATTATAGTAGGTAATCATGGGGCATGAAAAAAAAATATATTTAAGTAAAAATGGTAAGGCTTTCGGGCCTTTTGCACAGGTTGAAGTGGATGATTTAAGCAAAAGAGGTGAGTTAGATAAGTTCTCCTGGATTTGTGTGGATTTGAAAAAAGGGTGGATTCCACTTCATTCTCCCCCGCCTCTTCCTAGCGAAGAATCTGATTCTGGCGTTTCTCAAAACGTGGCTAGGCAGGAGATCGTTCAGGTCGAGTATCGAACTGACTCCATCCTGGCCCTTTGCCACAACTATAGACTGATTCTATCGGGTAGTATCAAGGAGGTGAATGCTGAAGGATGTACTTTGACTCATGTCTCGCCGGAATCTAAATCGATGCCCCTTTTTAAGGGGGGTTCTCGAGTTTACCTGAGCTTACTGAATAGTAAAACACAGGAATCCCAGAATCTTGATGCGCTAGTGAAGTCGGGGATCAAAAATAATGGTTTTTGGGACTATCGAATTTCGTGGGATAAAATTCCTACTTTACTCTATCTGGTTTAAAGCCGGAGTGTACTTGGGGTCAGCCATTTGTCGGGAAATGACGTCTATCTTGACTTGGAGGTCAGTGAGTTCCTGGTGAATAATCTCTGATTTTTTCTGCATTTGATCCTGAAATGCTGACTTTTCGACTAAGTTTTGTATTTGACCCTGACAAAAATATTTGAAACTTTTAATATCGCCTTGTATTCGAAGAATGAGATCAAATACTACGGTAAAGAAATGGCCTTTTTCTAGGAAGATCGGGTCTTCGATAGTCCAATTCTTGTGCAATCCAATCCACTGATCTCTGGCGGAGTACTTGTTCTTAGAAGCTAAATAGTGCTGATTCGCGCTTAGAGTGGTTGAGAAGAGCGAGGTGAGCGTGGCAGCCGATTGTTGAGCTTTTTTAAGTTCGTTGATTCCATTGTTTTTTAGGGTTTTTTGAAAGCTTTGGAGTTTGGAATCGAAGTCTTTGACATCTGAGGTGCTGCCAAAGTTGATGATAAATGACTTTGAGAAGACTATTTTTTTCTTACCTTGAGTGGAGTGAGGTGCCTGAAGCGATTCAGGTAAGGTAGAAAGTAGATTACTTATTTCGACTGGTTGTTCATCGCCTTCGGTGATTGTAGCTTCATAGTGCCCGGCAGGGAGCGGGGAGTCATCTTTCTGGACCCATTTCTGAGTTTTAGAAAAGTTTTTTGTAATGGTGAGAGTAGATTTAATCTTGAACCTTTGGTCACTTAAGATTTGACTGGGTTTACTTGTTAAATAAAAGTCTAGGACTGTGTTATCGGGTAGGTTTGTCGCTATATAGAAAATGGGGCTCTCTGTGGATAAAGCTATCTGGATCACTACGCCATCTGTTTTTAGATTTGCTGCCGAAGCTTCGGATAATTGAGTGTATCCTTCAGGCGCTAAATCTGTAAATTTTGGCAGCGGTGAATAAAATTGGAGTATGCGTTTTTTAGCTTGGACCCAAATATCAGACAATAAACCACTTTTATCGAAATAGTGAGTGTAAACAATAAAACTTAATGGGACAAGTATTAGAACAATTTTTACCACTTTAGAAGTCCATCGGTTGAACTTTTGACTTTTTTGAATTTGCCGATGGACCTTCTCGGCTTCTCTGCGAGCCCTTCTGAGTTTTGAGGGGTCTAAGGCTGAGGTTCGATCGTCTGTTAGGTCTGGCCGAATTTCTATGAGTGCACTCAGCTCATCGCATGTAGATGTGTCTAGGTTAGGATTCACTTGGAGGCTTTTCTTTTTGTTATTCATTTCTTTTTAGTACATAGGTTAGATACATCTGTTTTAAGAAAACCAATTTCATCCTGCCATGTTTCAATTTCTTCTCCATTGTCTATGG